>JALYMN010000550.1 GCA_030773675.1 Actinomycetota bacterium | reverse complement strand
CGGAGTCCGGCAGCCCCGCGAGCACGGTGAGGACCTCGACCCTCGTGCCGCGCCGGACGGCGCCGCGGATCGACGCGCCCAACGAGAACACGGCGTCGTCGAGGTGCGGCGAGACCACCGCCACGCGCCCCCGCCACGCCGGGCCGTCGAGCGCCTCGGCCGCGAGCACCCCCTCCGGAGTGACTCCCTCGCCCACGGGACTAGGAGGCGCCGCGCCGCTGGCCCGACCGCGTGGCGTCAGTGTCGCGCCGAACTCCGCACCAGACCCGTCCCGGTGCGGCCTCGTGTCGCGCGCGTGGTGGGGTTGAGATAGGGGCCTAGCAGCGCGTTTGCGCCGTTCTCCGGGCCGTTTCTCGGCCTAGGCGCGGCTTACGGCCGATGGCGTGTCCTTCTTGCGTGCGTGACGGCCTGTCGACATCCCGCTCGGGGTGCTGGTCGTGGTGACCGGGGTGGCGGGCTCGGGCAAGAGCTCCCTGATCCACGGCTCCGTGTCCGCGCGGGACGGGGTGGTGTCAGTCGACCAGGGCGCGATCCGCGGCTCGCGACGCAGCAACCCCGCCACGTACACCGGGCTGCTCGACCCGATCCGCAAGGCGTTCGCGAAGGCCAACGGCGTCAAGCCGGCGCTGTTCAGCGCCAACTCCGAGGACGCCTGCCCCACCTGCAACGGCGCCGGGGTCATCTACACCGACCTGGCGATGATGGCCGGGGTCGCCACCACCTGCCAGGAGTGCGAGGGGAGGCGGTTCCAGGCCGAGGTGCTGGAGTACGAGCTCGGCGGTCGCGACATCAGCGAGGTGCTGGCGATGTCGGTGACCGAGGCCGAGGAGTTCTTCGCCGCCGGCGAGGCGCGCACGCCGGCCGCGCAGGCCATCCTCGCTCGGCTCGCCGACGTCGGGCTCGGCTACCTCAGCCTCGGCCAGCCGCTCACCACGCTGTCCGGCGGCGAGCGGCAGCGGCTCAAGCTGGCCACCCACATGGGGAAACCATCCCAGCCACCCGGCGTCTACGTCCTCGACGAGCCGACCGCCGGCCTGCACCTCGCCGACGTCGAGCAGCTGCTCGGCCTGCTCGACCGACTCGTCGACTCCGGCAAGTCGGTCGTGGTCATCGAGCACCACCAGGCGGTCGTGGCGCACGCCGACTGGATCATCGACCTCGGCCCCGGCGCCGGCCACGACGGCGGCCGGATCGTCTTCGAGGGCACCCCCGCCGACCTCGTCGCCGCCCGCCGCACCCTCACCGGCGCGCACCTCGCGGCCTAGTCGGCACCTGACCGAGGCCCTCGCGGACACGCGAGCAGCTCGGTCGAGGCGTGCTGTCGCCTGCTCGGTTTCCGTAACCCCGTCATCGAGCGTTGAAAGCGAGCCCGAGCGGGGGGCCACCGGCGGGCGGAGGTTCGGCCTCGGTCAGCGCAGTCCCCACGCGTCGGGGCGCGTGTGCCCCACGTCGAACTTGTCGCGCTTGAACTCGCAGCGTAGAATCCATCGCTCATCGCTCATCGCTCATCGCTCATCGCTCGGCCCTCGCCGACGAGCCGTCGCGGCTCTGATGCTCGCCTTCGGCCCGCTTCGAGGATTGGTGACCCGATCCACCGACCCAGCCCTCCAACTGCCGCGATCTGCCGGGCGAGCTCCTCCACCTCCAGAATCCACGCTTGACGCCGTCGGTTAACTGTTACCTCCACCAGCTGGGCGTGCGGGACCTGCCGGCCGCCACCAGCCCGTTCGACCCCGGCTACGACCCCTTGACGGTCGAGAGCCACCTCGAGCAGAGCGGGCATCTCATGGCCACGATCAAGATCTCGATGGCGTGCTGGCTGGTCGCGGAGGAGTCGGCGACCCGCCGCAAGATCACCTCCGCGGCCCGCGCCGGCGTGCCTGCGACCGCCGGCGGAGGCCCCTTCGAGATCGCGGTTGCTCAGCGTCGGCTGCCGGAGTACCTCGAGCTGTGCGCGGACGTGGGTCTCCGGGGCATCGAGTGCGGGGAAGGCTTCACCGACGCGCAGCACGATCCTCGGCGGATCGTCGGGATGGCCGAGGCGCGCGGCCTGCGCGTCGAGTTCGAGCTCGGCCAGAAGCACGGCGGCGCGTTCGACGACCGCGAGGTCGACCGCCTGCTCGAGCGGGGGCGCGAGTGGCTGGCTGCCGGTGCGGAACGGGTCGTGGTGGAGGCGCGCGAGAGCGCGGCGGGCGTGGGCCTCTTCGGCGCGGACGGGGTCTTCGACCCGCGACTCGCCGAGCGCTTTGCCGACGCCTTCGGCCTCGAGCGGGTCGTGTTCGAGGCTCCGTCGAAGGCGAGCCAGTTCGCCTTCCTCGATCACTTCGGTTCCGAAGTGCGTCTCGCGAACGTTCGCCTCGAGGAGCTGCTCCGCGTCGAGATCTACCGGCGTGGACTCCACGCCGACGCCTTCGGCCGCGCCGGGTTGGCGCCCGCGCCAGCCCGGCCACCGGCAGGCTGACGGCATCCGGATGCGCCGGACGCTCGCGATCAGCTGCTTCCAAGACGCGCTTCCCCCAGCACCGAAGGGATGGGCGACGGTGGCCGTCGACGTCATTCGCGCGACGACGACGGCGATCACCGCGGTCGCACGAGGCCACCGCGTCTTCGTGATCCCGTCCATCGAGCGGGCCGTCCCGTTGGCGGCCCGCCTCCATCGTCCGCTGCTCGTCGGGGAGCTCGGAGGATCACAACCGTACGGCTTCGACCTTCAGAACAGCCCCGTCGCCATCACGCGGGAGCAAGACACCAGTCGCCCGGTGATCCTGCTCTCCACGTCGGGCACCCGGCTGATGACCGCGGCCGCCGCCGCGGGCGCGGCCTACGCGGCCTGTCTGCGCAACGTCTCGAGCCAGGTCGAGGTCATCGCCGAGAGCCATGGGCACGTGCGGCTGGTGGGGGCCGACTCGCGGGGGGAGTTCCGTGAGGAGGACCAGCTGTGCTGTGCGCGCATCGGCGGAGCGCTGGTGAAGCGCGGCTTCGAGCCGGTCGACGACCTGACCGCCGACGTGCTCGGGCGGTGGGCCACCGCGCCGGATGATGCCTTCCTCGGGGGACGAAGTGCGCGCTACCTCGAGGACACCGGGCAGACGCACGATCTGGAGTTCGTCCTCGACCATGTCGACGACCTCGACGCGGTGTTCCCCATCACCGACGGCGAGCTCGGCATGCGGGGGCTGGCCTGATCGCAGTCGCTCCCGAGACCTCGACGCCGATCTTCGTGCTCCGCCTCGAACCCCCGGCGCTCTGGCACGGGACGCTGCTCATCGCCCGGAGCGCCGGACGCCTGGGTATCCCGGTGCACACGGTCTGCAGCACACGGCTCGACCCAGCCGTGACGTCGCGCTACGTCCGCGGGAGGCTCGTCGTCCGTGCCGGTGCCTCTGCCGGGCAATGGGTCGAGAACCTCATGCGCATCGGGCGCCGCCTCGGCCGGGCCATGCTCGTGCCGATCGACGACGCGGGAACCGTCCTCGTCGACGACCACGCCGACGTGCTGGCCGAGCACTTCCTCTTCCCCCGACGTCCCCCCGGCACCGGTCGGCTGCTCGGGAGCAAGCGAGAGCTGCACCTGCTGGCCCAGCGCCTCGGGATCCCCTCTCCGCGTGCGCTGTGCCCCGCGGATGAAGCGGAGGCGGTCGAGCACGCGAACGCCCTCGGCTACCCGGTGGTGGCCAAGCGCAGCGACGCGTGGCTGCCGGCCGGATGCCATCGGGCGCCGAGCGTGCACATCGCGCGTGACCGCGAGGACCTCATCTCCGCGTACCGGCGGATGGAGTCGCACGTCGCCCCCAACGTGCTGCTGCAGGAGCACATCCCGGGGACACCGGAATCGGTGTGGATGTTCAACGGCTACTTCGACGAGCGCTCGGAACCGCTCGTTGCCTTCACCGGTCGCAAGCTGCGACAGCATCCGCCGTATACGGGCGCGACCACGCTCGGGGTCTCGCTGCGCAACGAGCAGGTGCTCCGAGACGCGCGGCGGCTGCTGCGCGAGGTGGGCTACCGGGGGATCGTCGACCTCGGCTTCCGGTACGACGCACGCGACCGCAGCTACAAGCTGCTCGACGTCAACCCGCGGATCGGGGCGACCTTCCGGCTCTTCGTCGGCCACAACGGGCTCGACGTCCTTCGCGCGCAGTACCTCGACCTGACCCGGCAAGCCGTCCCCCGCGACGCGCAACGGGATGGTCGCCGCTGGATCGTCGAGCCGTTGGACATGAAGTCGTCGCTGCAGTACTGGCGCGACGGACAGCTGACCCCCAGAGAATGGATCCGGTCCCTAGCCGATCTGGAGGAGGCAGCCTGGGTGGCCGCCGACGACCCGCTGCCGGCTGCGAACCTCGCCCTGCGACTCGGGGCGCGGGCCGTTCGGGGAATCGTGCACGGCAGGCGGCCCCGAGAGGCCACGGCGACCTAGCAACTTCTGATGCTGATGACGGCACTGAGCGCAGACACCGGCGGCATCTTCCACCTGAGCCGCAGCGGGCAATCGTCCAGCTTCGGCAAGCGCCGTACGTGGAGGAGACCGTGCTGCAGGAGTACCTGGAGCGGCATCCGGAGCTCATCCCGGCCGCGACATCAACGTGGCCAACCCACGGCGATTTCTGTTGTGGTGCAGTGGACGCACTGGGACCTGCAGGAGGTCTTCGAGAGCACGCATGGCGCGGACGACGGCCGTAGCGCGCTCTCGAGTCGCCGTCGATCTGCGTCGGTACGCGGACGACGAGACCGGGATGCGAAGCCTCGTGCCGCGGCTTATCGGACAGGCCAATTTCCACGCCTGTGGTTCGGCCGCGGAATCCGGTCCGGCTCGCTGGCGCCGATGCATGGTCCGCCTGGAGCGGACGTCTTCCCCTTCATCATCTGGACCGACGCTCGCATCGAGCTGCAGTTCGCCGCCCTCAGCAACCGGCCGCCCTTCGACGACGAGATTCTCCGTCGGGAGCTAGCGGTCCGCTTGAACGACATCCAGGGCGTCAACATCTCGGATGCCAGGCGCGCGATGCGGCCCGCCATCGAACTAAGGGTCCTTGCCGAGCCGGCAGCGCTGGCGGCCTTCCAGGAGGCCATGCTGTGGGTGGTCGAGACGTGGGACCAGCACCATGGAACAACCTGACGGCGTCCGGCACCAGGTGGATGTCACCGCCGTGGCATCGCTCGGAGTACCAGAGACGGCGACCGCGGAGGCCGACGCGTACCGACGGCGAGAACGCCGCATCTTTGGGCTGACTGCCCGGGGCGGGGCAGGAGAGGCCTCGCCCTACCCGTCCCCGGTGGCGACCGGGCGCTCGCGGGCGTGGCTGTACTGCGACCAGGAGCCCGGGTAGAGTCGACCGGGGCCGAGGCCGGCGTGCTCGAGCGCGAGCAGGTTGTGGCAGGCGGTGACCCGGACCCGCAGGATGACACGACGCTCGCGCCTCCGCGCACCCCGGCCTGCGCGAAGCGCTCGCGCAGCTGGGCGACGGGCAGGAAACGCCCCCGCTCGTCGAGGTTCTCCCGGCAGGGCAGGTTGCGCCCCCGGGGATGTGCCCCGCGCGGGGGTCGAGCGGCTCGTGGTCGCCTCGGAAGCGCTCCCGGTCGCGCGCATCGAGGACGAGGTTCGCGCGGTCCGCGGCGTCGTCGATGCCGGCGAGCCGCTGCGCCGGCCAGGGCCGAGGCGTGAACCGCGCGGGCGGGCGCTGCGCGGGCTCGCGCTCCAGCGGCCCGTCGCAGGAAGCGCTCGAGGTCGACGAACACCGCCCCGGGCAGGTGGCCCCGCTCGTAGGCCTCCCGGCCCGACCGGCCGTCAAGGTACCAGCGCACGTCGGCGAGGACCACCTCGTCGTGGTGGTGCCGCCACCAGGCCTCGTCGACGACGGGCGGGAGCACTACGCGCACTCCGTGGCGATCGCGAGCGCCTGGCAGACCTCGCGCATGCGGTGGGGGCCGAGCCTGCCGATGCGGTCCACGAGCAGCGAGGCGTCGAAAGGCTGGACGTTGTCCAGCGACGCGACGCACGCCTGCGGTAGCCCGTCGTCCTCGTCGAGCGGCACCTCCGTCGGCACGCCCCGGACGCGAGTGGTCAGCGGCGCGACGAGCGGCCGTGCGAGGGCGGGCAGGACCGCGTCGCGCGAGAGGACGAGCACCGGCCGACGGCCGAGCTGCGCGTGCTCGCTCCACCAGACCTCGCCGCGCCGGATCACCACCGTGTGGGTTCCTCCTCGTCGAGCGCCGCGAGGTTGTGTCGTGCGTTCGCGGCCGACCAGCGGGCGAGGTCGCCCCAAGCATCGCTTCCGTCGGCCTGCGGCCAGCGCCGATAGCCGTCGAGCATGCGCCGGGAGGCCTCGTCCGCGCGTCCCTCGCGCAGGCCCGCGTCGAGCAGCTCCCTGATGAGCTCGGACCGCGACATGCCGCGCTTGAGAGCCCGCGCGTCGAGCTCGGTCACGAGCTCGCGGGTGAGCTGCACGAGGGTCTGCACCCGCTCCGGCACACGGTCAGCCTAGCATCGGGCGGGCATATGGTTGAGCTGCGTCAGCCGCAGGCGACCCGCGGTGCCGCCGGCCGCCGCGGTGCAGCTCGCGCACCACGCCGTCGAGCACCGCCTCCTCCTCCCCGCGCCGCCCGTCGGTGACCGCGCCGACGATCCCTCGCTTGCGGGCGATGAGCTCGAGCATGGTCTCGTCGATGGTGGAGGCCGCGAGCAGGTACCACGCCGTCACCGCGTCGTGCTGGCCGATGCGGTGGCAGCGGTCCTCGGCCTGGTCGTGCACGGCCGGGCTCCACTCGAGGTCGAGGAAGGCCA
>JALYMN010000549.1 GCA_030773675.1 Actinomycetota bacterium | reverse complement strand
GTCGGACGCAGCGAGCACGAGGTTGCCGAAGCGCCGGCCGCGCAGCACCCCCGGGTCGGCGAGCAGGACGACGTGGCCGAACGCCGCCTGCAGCGTGGCCGCCTGGGCGCGCACGAAGGCCAGCGGCGGACCGTCGCCGACGTTGAGGACGTACGTGCCGCCCGGCCGGAGCACGCGGCGGACCTCCCGGACGTGCTCCAGCGTGCTCGTGTGCGGCGGCAGCGCGGCGCCGGCGAAGACGTCGCCCACGACGGCGTCGCTGCCGTCGTCCGGCAGCGTCTCCAGCACCTCCCGCGCGTCGCCGACGCGCAGCCGGAAGCCCGCCGTCCCGAGCTGTGCGCGCACCAGCGCGGCGAGCCCCGCGTCGGCCTCGACGACGAGCTGGCGGCTGCCCGGACGGGTCGCGGCGACGTACCGGGCGAGCGTGCACGCCCCGCCACCGAGGTGCAGCGTGTCGAGCCGCCCCTCGGGGAGGAGGTCGAGCACGTCGCCCATGAGGCGCACGTAGTCGAACTCCAGGTGCGTCGGGTCGTCGAGGTCGACGTAGGACTGCGGCACGCCCTCGACGTCGAGCTCCCAGCCGGCGACGCGGTCGGCGTCCTGGAGCAGCTCGGCGGTGCCGCGGTCGACCGGGTAGCGCCCCGCTGCCGGGGCCGGACGGCGGCGCGGCACCCGCCGACCGTAGACGGGTAAGGGGACGCCCTGTGCGCAGCATGATCGGGGTCCTACAGTGCCAGCGTGGTTGACGTCCCCGTCCCGCGCGGCGAGCGGGACGGTCTGTCCGCCGAGCGGCTCGCGGCCCTGGCCGAGCAGCTGCCCGGCGCGGTGGTCGTCCTCGACCAGGGGCACCGCGTCGTCCACTGGAACCGGGGCGCAGAGGAGCTCTACGGCTGGACGGCCGGAGAGACGCTGGGCCGCCCGGTGGCCGAGCTCATGCTCGTCGTGACGGAGGACCAGGCGCGCGCGGTCGCCGCGCACACCGCCGCGGGCGGGACGTGGCAGGGCGAGTTCCTCGCCCGCTGCAAGGACGGGAGCTGCCGGCCGGTCTACATCGCCGTCCGCCCGCTGCACGACGAGCAGCGCCAGGTCGCCGGGGTCGTCGGGGTGTCGCTGGACCTCTCGTCGTACGGCGAGGAGATCGCGGCCCGCGAGACGCAGCTGGCGCAGGAGCGCGACCGCGCCGAGCGGCTGGCCGACCGCAACGCCCGCCTGGTCGAGCTGAGCAGCGCGCTGGGGCGGGCGCTCACCCCCGAGCAGGTCGTCGACGTCGTGCTCAGCCAGGTCGTCGCCGCGCTGCGCGTGGAGGCCGGGGGCGTCGCGCTCGCCAAGGACGGCCGGCTGCACGTCATCGGCGCCGTCGGCTACGAGGAGGAGGTGGCCGCGGCGTACGACGGCCTGCCGCTGGACGCGAGGTCCTCGCTCACCGAGGTGTTGCGCACCGGCGTCCCGTTCATCACCGGGTCGCGCGAGGAGCTGGACGCGGCCTACCCGGGCTCGCCGCGCTCGTCGTGGAGCACGTCCTACGCCGCGGTCCCGTTGGAGGTCGACGGGCGGGTGCTCGGCGTCATGGCCCTGTCGTCGTCGCGACCGCGGGCCTTCCCGGAGGAGGAGCGCGGCTTCCTCGTCGCCCTCGGCCGCAACTGCGCGCAGGCGCTGGAGCGGGGCCGGCTGTTCGCGGCCGAGCGGCAGGCCAGCCGGCGCGCGGCGTTCCTGGCCATGGCGAGCGAGCGGCTGTCGGCCTCGCTGGACTACCACGTGACGCTGGACGCCGTCGCCGCGCTCGCCGTCCCGGCCGTCTCCGACTGGTGCTCGGTGCACCTGCTCGACGACAAGGGCGACCCGCAGCTCGTGGGCGTGCACCACAAGGACCCGGAGCGGCTCGTCGTCCTGCGGGGGCTGTTCGAGAGGTACCCGCCGGAGCCCGACCGCGGCGCCGGGGTCGGGCAGGCGGTGGGGGAGCAGCGCCTGGTGCACCACCGCCGGTTCACCGAGCCCATGCTGCGCGCGATCGCCCGGGACGAGGAGCACCTGGAGGGGCTGCGCCGGCTGCGGCTGGGGAGCGCGCTCGTCGTCCCGCTGCAGACGAGCGGGCGCACGATCGGCGTCCTCACCCTGGTGCGCGACGAGGAGGACGCCTGGGACGACGACGAGGTGCGCCTGGTCGGCGACCTGTCGCACCGCATGGCGACCGCGGTCGACAACGCGCTGCGCTTCCGGCGCGAGCGGGAGACCGCGCTCACCCTGCAGCGCTCGCTGCTGCCTCGGGTGCTGCCCGACCTGCCGTCGCTGCGCTTCGCGCACCGGTACCTGCCGGGCACGCTCGGCAGCGCCGTCGGCGGCGACTGGTACGACGTGCTGCCGCTGTCCGGCGGCCTCGTCGGCCTGGTCATCGGCGACGTCATGGGCCGCGGGGTCGAGGCGGCGGCGGTGATGGGGCAGCTGCGGGCGGCGCTGCGCGCGTACGCGATGGTCGAGCAGCGCCCGGCCGAGGTGCTGTCGCTGCTCGACGCGGCCGTGTCGTCGCTGGAGCAGAGCGCCATCACAACCTGCCTGTACGGCGTGCTCGACCCGCAGACCCGCCGGCTGCGGCTGGCCAGCGCCGGGCACCTCCCGCCGCTGCTCGTGCACCCGGACGGCGGTGGCGAGTACGTCGAGGTCGAGCCCGGCCCACCGCTCGGCGTCGCGTGGGAGCCGCCCCCGGAGACCGAGGTGGAGCTGCCCGAGGGCGCGGCCCTGCTGCTGTTCACCGACGGGCTCGTGGAGGGCCGGCACCAGCCGGTCGAGGAGGGCCTGCTGGCGCTGCGCTCCGCGGTCGCCGACGCCGGTGTGGACGACGTGGAGCGGCTCTGCGACCTGCTGCTGCACGCCACCGGGCGGGACGGGCTGGTCGACGACGACAGCGCCCTGCTGGCGATCGCGCTCGGGCCCGGGCGCGTGCCGGGCCCGGACGAGGACGTGCACCTGCACCTCGCCGGTCACCTTTCGGAGGTGGCCCGGGCCCGGCACCGCGCGCACCGCTGGGCGGAGGCGGCCGGTGTCGACCCCGCCGACATCGCCCTGCTCGTGACCGAGCTGGCGACCAACGGGCTGCGGCACGGCGGACCGGGGGTGGAGATGTGGCTGCGGTCCCTGTCCGGCGCGCTGCGGGTCGAGGTCGTCGACGGACGGGCCGGGTCGCTGCCGCGGGTGCAGGACCCCGACGAGGACGCCGAGGGCGGCCGCGGGCTCGTGCTGGTGCAGGCGCTGGCCGCGCGGTGGGGGACGGCGCGGCTGTCGGCCGGCAAGTGCGTGTGGTTCGAGGTGGACCGGCCGGGCTGAGTCGGGGCAGCCTGGTCGGCGCGGAGGAGCAGCTGCTCAGTCCAGCGCCTGGACCGGCCGCGACAGCAGGCAGAACTCGTTGCCCTCCACGTCGGCCAGCACGGTCCAGCTGACGTCGGCGGGCTGGCCGACGTCCACCCTCGTGGCACCGAGCCCGAGCAGGCGGTCGAGCTCCTCCTGCGTGCTGCTGCCGTCGGCGCGCAGGTCGAGGTGGAGGCGGTTCTTGACGGTCTTGCGCTCCGGCACGTGCAGGACGTCGATCGTCGGGCTCGCGCCGTCGGCCGGCGCGATGCTGATGCCGTCGTCGTCCTCGTCGACGACGCGCCAGCCGAGCACCTCGGCCCAGAAGGCGGCCACGCGGGCGGGGTCGAGGGCGTCGATCGCCAGGACGCTGAACCGGCTGGTCACGCGGCAGTCCTACCGCGTCAGGTGCCCGGGGTCGAGAAGGGGTCGTGGTCGGCCAGCAGCCGCTCGAGCCGCGCCTCCTCCACGCGGCTCCAGACCGCGGTCGCCTCGTGCTCGTCGCGGAGGACCTTGGCGAGGGTGAAGGCGGAGGTCACGACGTACAGCAGGCCGAGGGCGAGGAACGCCCGGACCCACGGCCCGACGGGCAGCCAGGCGACGCCGGTCAGCACGGACGTCGTCGACACGGCGAAGGACAGGACCGCCTGCAGGCGGAACGCGGGTGAGGTGCGGAGGGGTGAGGTGGTCGTCGTCATGGGACGACCGTGGTCCTGGCGAGCTCGGGCGGCCTGAGGAGAACTACGCGTCCCAGCGACTCCTGGGCGCGGGGGTCGGGGCGCAGATCGTCGTCGTGACCAGCGTCCTTGGGCCAGCGCGCGGCGCTGTGCACACCAAGGAGCTCTCTCCACAGGAGGCCGGTCCGCGCGAGACCTGTCGGTGCCTCGAACCGCTGTTCGAGGCATGAACGCAGCCGCTCCTCCGTCCGACGCGCGGTGTCGTCGCGGTCGGCCGCGCCCGCCGGGCCGGCGGCGTCTTGTGGGCCGGCGGCTGCTGGGCCGGCGGCGTCTGCCGGGCCGGGGGCGTCTGCTGGGCCGGCGACGCCCGCCGCGTCTGCCGGGCCGGCCGAACCGGCGTCGGCGCCGGCTGTGGTGCAGGCGGCGCTGGTGGCGGCGGTGGACGCGGTCGTCGGGCAGGACCTGGACGGGGTGTGGCCGGACGAGC
>JALYMN010000548.1 GCA_030773675.1 Actinomycetota bacterium | reverse complement strand
GCTCGGGGCCACGCTCGGCGACTTGCCCTGGCCGGCCGACCTCGCCGACCTGCTGCCGACGGCGCGGGTCCTCGCCGGGCTGCGGCAGTCCGCGCGGACGGAGCGCTGGGTGGAGCTGGGCTGACCGGGTCCTGCACCCCGTCCTGCACGCGGGCGCCCGCGCCCGCTAGGGTCCGCCCGTCGGGCCGCTCCCGTGCGCCCCGACGCACCGTCCCGTCCGCCGGGCGCCCCGGCCGCGCGGCCGGCGGAGCACTCCGGCCGGCAGTCCGGCCGGCAGGCCCGGCAGTCATCCCGAGGGAGCGTCAGCAGTGACCGTGCGCGTGGGCATCAACGGGTTCGGCCGCATCGGCCGCAACTTCTTCCGGGCCGTGCAGGCCAGCGGCGCCGAGGTGGAGGTCGTGGCCGCCAACGACCTCGGCGACCTGAAGACCATGGCGCACCTGCTCAAGTACGACTCGATCCTCGGCCGCTTCCCCGGCGAGGTCGAGGTGGTCGACGGCGGCATCCGCGTCGACGGCCGCACCATCACCATCAAGGCGGAGCGCGACCCCGCCGCCCTGGGGTGGGGCGACCTCGGCGTCGACGTCGTCGTCGAGAGCACCGGCTTCTTCACCGACGCGGCCAAGGCCCGCGCGCACGTCGAGGCCGGCGCGAAGAAGGTCATCATCTCCGCCCCCGCGAGCAACGAGGACGTCACCGTCGTCATGGGGGTCAACGACGACGCCTACGACCCCGCGCAGCACACGATCATCTCTAACGCGTCGTGCACCACCAACTGCCTCGGCCCGATGGCCAAGGCGCTGCACGACGAGTTCGGCATCGTCCGCGGGCTCATGACGACGATCCACGCCTATACGCAGGACCAGAACCTCCAGGACGCCCCGCACAAGGACCTGCGGCGCGCGCGGGCCGCCGCGCTCAACATCGTGCCTACGAGCACCGGCGCGGCCAAGGCCATCGGGCTGGTGCTGCCCGACCTCAAGGGCAAGCTCGACGGCTACGCGCTGCGCGTGCCGATCCCGACCGGGTCGGCCACCGACCTCACCGTCACCGTCGGCCGCGAGACCAGCGTGGAAGAGGTCAACGCCGCCGTCCGCGCTGCCGCGGAGGGGACGATGAAGGGCGTCCTGCGCTACACCGAGGACCCGATCGTCTCCAGCGACATCGTCACCGACCCGGCCTCGTGCATCTTCGACGCCCCGCTCACCAAGGTCCTCGGGGACCAGGTCAAGGTCGTCGGCTGGTACGACAACGAGTGGGGCTACAGCAACCGCCTCGTCGACCTCGTCGCGCTCGTCGGCAAGAGCCTCTGACGGTGCGGCCGGCTCGAGACCTCGACGTCGCCGGGAAGCGGGTGCTGGTCCGCAGCGACCTCAACGTGCCGCTGGAGCAGGCGGCCGTCGGCACGACGATCACCGACGACGGCCGGATCCGTGCGTCCGTGCCCCTGCTCCGCGACCTGCTCGACCGCGGCGCGGCCGTCGTCGTCATCGCGCACCTGGGGCGGCCGGAGGGCGCCCCGGACCCGGCGTACAGCCTGGCGCCGGTGGCCCAGCGGCTCGAGGAGCTGCTCGGCGCTCCCGTGCGGATGGCGCAGGACGTCGTGGGGGAGTCCGCGCAGGAGGTCGTGCGGGCGCTCGAGCCCGGCCGGCTCGCGCTGCTCGAGAACGTCCGCTTCGAGGGCGCCGAGACCAGCAAGGACGACGCTGCGCGGGGGGCGTTCGCCGACCGGCTCGCCGGGTTCGCCGACCTCTACGTGGACGACGCGTTCGGCGCGGTGCACCGCAAGCACGCCAGCGTGTACGACGTCGCGCTCCGCCTCCCGTGCGCCGCCGGGCCGCTGGTGGCGACCGAGGTCGACGTGCTGCGCCGGCTGACCGAGGACCCGCAGCGGCCCTACGCCGTCGTCCTCGGCGGCTCGAAGGTCAGCGACAAGCTCAAGGTCGTCGAGGCGCTGCTGCCCACCGTCGACCGGCTGCTGGTCGGCGGCGGCATGTGCTTCACCTTCCTCGCCGCGCAGGGGCACGACGTGGGTGCCTCGCTGCTCGAGGCGGACCAGGTCGACACCTGCCGCGCGTTCCTGGAGACCGGCAAGGTCGTGCTGCCGGTCGACGTCGTCGCCGCGACGGCGTTCAGCGCCGACGCCGAGCACGCCGTCGTGCCCGCCGACGCAATCCCCCCCGACCGCACGGGCCTCGACATCGGGCCCGCGTCGGTCCGGGCCTTCCGCGAGGCCCTCGCCGGGTGCCGGACGGTCTTCTGGAACGGGCCGATGGGCGTGTTCGAGATGGCGCCGTACGCCGAGGGCACGCGGGGCGTGGCCGAGGCCGTGGCCGCGCTGAGCTCGGACGGTGGTGATGCGCTGACCGTCGTCGGCGGCGGCGACAGCGCCGCGGCCGTGCGCGCGCTCGGCCTCGACGAGGCCCGTTACACCCACATCAGCACGGGGGGTGGCGCCAGCCTCGAGTACCTCGAGGGCAAGCGGCTCCCCGGGCTCGAGGTGCTGGACAGGGAGGTGCGCGACCGGTGAACCGCACGCCGCTCCTGGCCGGCAACTGGAAGATGAACCTGCACCACCGCGAGGCCATCGCGCTGGTGCAGAAGCTCGCGTTCAGCCTGGACGCGCGCGACCTCGACGC
>JALYMN010000547.1 GCA_030773675.1 Actinomycetota bacterium | reverse complement strand
GGGCTGGGGCGCCTCCGCGCCGTGCTGGGCCCGACCGTGCCGTGGCCGGAGGCCAGCCGGTCCGTGGCGCGCGCCGTGTCGGCCTGGCGGCTGCACGCCCAGGGGGCGTTCGGTCCCGAGCCGCTGGTGCGCGCCGACGAGCACCTGCTGGCCCTGCTGCTGGCCGCCGACCCCTACCTCACCCGCGACCTCGTCCGGCGACGGCTGCACCCGCTGCACGACCAGCCCGTCGGCGTACGGCGGCGGGCCGAGCAGACCCTGCGCGCCTGGCTCGACGCGCACGGCGACGTGTCGGCGGCCGCTGCGGCGCTCGGCGTGCACCCGCAGACCGTGCGCTACCGGCTCACCGGGCTGCGCGAGCTGTTCGGCGACGTGCTCGACGACCCGGTGGCGCGGCTCGAGCTGGCGCTGGCCCTGCAGGCCGCGGCCCCGGACGACAACGGACCCGGGTAGCGGCGCAGAACGTCCCGGGTCACGCGATGCAGTCGGCGTCCGCCGCGGTCCGCGGACGCCCCGCGGGACCGCGTCCGCCCGCGGCCGCCGGCTGGACCGCCACGCGCCGCACGCCGGCGTAGGTCGCTCCCAGGGTCACGACCAGACCCCGTGGGCCCACGGTGGCGTCGGGCACCAGGAGCGAGCCGGGGAGCGCCGCGGCGAGCGTCCGGGCACTGTCCGCGCGCTGCGCGCCGTACCGGACACGCGTCTGGGCGTGGTCGGACCGCGCCGCGTCCCGGAGCCCGAGCACGCGGAACCCGGCCCCCGAGAACGCCGAGGAGGCCGTCCTGGCCAGGCCCGGCCTGTGCGTGCCGTTCTCGAGCACCACCCCGATCGAGGACGGCGGCACGGTGAGCGGCGGGGTCGGCGCGGGCCGCGCCGGCGGCCGGCCGGCGAAGAAGGCCGGCAGCGCGGACGTGTCGAGCAGCACCACGCTGAGGCCGGCGACCCTCGCGTCGGCGTCGAGGACGGGCACGGTCTCGAAGCGGATCGCGCCGGCCGCGACCCGGCGCATTCGCAGCGCCAGGCGGAGCAGGTCGCCCTCGTCCGTCCCCGGGTCCACGCGCACGCTCGAGGTCACCGCGTCCAGCAGCCGGTCGAGCGCGACGGGGTTGAGCAGCGTGCCCGCGCGCAGCACCTGGCGGGACGCCGCGGACAGGAAGTACTGCTGGCGGCGGATGCGGCCCAGGTCGCCGCCGGGCAGCCCGTTGCGCTGGCGCACGAACGCCAGCGCCTGCCGGCCGTCGAGCCGCTGCCGGCCCGCCGGCAGGTCGATGCGCGCCTTCGTCTCCACCGCCGGCGCCGACAGGCACACCTCCACCCCGCCCAGCGCATCGGTGATGCGGACGAACGCGTACAGCGAGACCTCGACGTAGTGGTCGACCTGCAGCCCGGTCAGCCGCTCGACGGTGGCGACCAGCGTGCTCGGGCCGCTCCCCGGCCTGGTCTTCTCGCCGAGGTCGTACGCCCCGTTGATCTTCGCCATGCTGTGTCCCGGGACCGGGACCCAGGAGTCCCGCGGGAACGACACGACGCGGGCCCGGCTGCCGTCGGCCGGGACCTGCACCAGCAGGACCGTGTCGGTGCGCGTCCCGTCACGCCCCTTGCGCGACGTGTTGACCGCGCGGAGCTGCTCCCTGGTCAGTCCGTCGGCCGTGTCCGAGCCCACGACCAGGAAGTTCTCGCTGCGGGCGTGCTGCTCGTCGCCCGCGTCAGGTCCGTCCGCCAGGCGCGGCAGGCCGTCGACCGTCTCGACCTTGCCGCCGTAGTGCCGGAAGGCCCCGTAGAGCGTGCCGGCTCCGACGAGGACGACGACGACCGTGCCCAGCGCGACCCAGCCGAGAACCCGTCGGAACCGGGGAGCCGCGTGGCGGCCGGCCCGGGGGCGCCTGGGGGCGGGGGGTGCGGAGCTGCCTGCAGGCCGGTCGGAGTGACCGCCGGCGTCGGGGTCGACAGGCTCGGCAGCCTCTGAGAGGCCGTCAGCGGGCCCTCTGGGCATGGCCACCTCCCCCGCCGCCTGGCCGCCACCAGCAGCCTCTCCGAGCCGACCCACTAACCTACCGGGGCTGGGCGAGGTACCGGCGCCCGATGCTGAGGTGGTCAGTGAGCACGGCAGTGGACCAGAACGTCCCAGGGGGAGCCGACGACGACGGTCCGCTGAACGTCTACACGCCGCACCGCCTGCAGCTCCCGCAGCTGCGCCCCTACCTGACGGAGCTGTGGCGGCGGCGCGAGTTCGCGCTGCACCTGTCCCGCACCGAGCTGCGCAGTCAGCACGTCGGGACCGTCTTCGGCCAGTTGTGGCTCGTCCTCAACCCGCTGCTGCTGGCCGGCGTCTACTTCGTGCTCGTCGACATCCTGCGCGCCGGGGTGCAGGGGCCCGCGTACCTCGCGCACCTGGTCGCGACGCTGTTCGCCTTCCATTTCTTCAGCACCTGCGTGAGCCAGGGCGCGCGGTCGGTGACCCGGAGCGGGCGCCTGATCCTCAACACGGCGTTCCCGCGCAGCCTTCTGCCGCTGGCGGCCGTGCTCACCGCCTTCGTCCGCTTCCTGCCCACCATGGCGGTCTACGCCGTCCTGCACCTGCTCACCGGGCTGCCGGTCGGGCCGACCCTGCTGTGGCTGCTGCCCGTGCTGGCCGAGCTGGTCGTGTTCGCGACCGGCGTGACCCTGCTGGTCGCCGCGGCGCAGGTGTACTTCCGCGACCTCACCAACTTCCTGCCGTACCTGCTGCGCGTGTGGCTCTACGCCTCGCCCGTGCTCTACCGGCCGGACGACCTGCCCGAACGGCTGAGCTGGCTGCTGGCGGTGAATCCGCTGTTCCCCGTGCTGGCGGCCTGGAGCGACGTGCTCAACGCGGGCGAGCCCCCGCGCGCGGAGTCCCTGCTGCAGGGCGCCGCGTGGGCGGTCGGCGCGCTCGCCGTCGGGGCCGTGTTCTTCGTCAGCCGGGAGCGTGAGTTCGCTGTCCGGCTCTGAGCCGGCGGCGGCGCCCGTGCAGGTGGGGGCGGCACCGCAGCTGCCGCCCGCCGTCCGGGTGCAGGACCTCTCCGTGGTCTACCGGACGCCGCTGGACAAGCAGCCGACGCTGCAGCAGACGCTCAAGCGCCTGGGCCGCCGCCAGCGGGTGGTGCGCGAGGTCCGGGCCGTCACCGACGTCTCGTTCCAGGTGCCGCGGGGCAGCGTCCTCGGGATCATCGGCGCCAACGGCGCGGGCAAGTCGACCCTCGTGCGCAGCGTCGCCGGCATCCTGCCGCCCACGGCCGGGCGCATCGAGGTGCGCGGCAGGGTCAGCACGCTGCTCGCTCTCGGCGTCGGCTTCAACGCCCGCCTCACCGGACGGCAGAACGTGATGCTCGGCGGTCTGGCGGCGGGCCTCACGCGGGACGCCCTGGAGCAGCGGTACGAGGAGATCGCCGAGTTCGCCGAGCTGGGCGAGTTCATGGACATGCCGATGAACACGTACTCCTCGGGCATGTACAGCCGGCTCGGCTTCTCCGTCGCCGTGACCATGCGTCCCGACGTCCTGCTGGTCGACGAGGCGCTGTCGACCGGGGACGCGCGGTTCAGGCGGAAGTCCTTCGACAAGATGAGCGAGCTGGTCGCCGACGCGGGCACCATCGTGCTCGTCAGCCACGCGCTCGCAAGCATCAAGCAGCTGTGCGACAGCGTCCTGTGGATGCACCAGGGGAGGCTGCTCCTGCACGGCCCGCCCGAGGACGTCGTCGCCGCCTACACCCGGTTCCTCGACGTCGGGGAGACGCCCACGTCTCTGGAGGACGTGTGAGCCCGGTTGGGCCGCTCGTGGCGGGGCATGTGGCGGGATCGGACCCAACCGGGACGTCGGGCGGAGGAGGAGCCATCAGCCCCACCGGCGCGGGCGCGTGGCCCTCGGTCAGCGTGATCGTGCCCGCGCGCGAGGAGGCCCTGCACCTCGCGTCGTGCATCGAGGCGGTGCTCGAGCAGGACTACGCCGGACCGGTGGAGGTGGTGCTGGCCCTCGCGCCGTCCCGGGACCGCACCGCGCAGGTCGTCGCCCAGCTCGTCGCCGCGCACCCGCGTCTCACGGTCGTGGCGAACGGCTCGGGGACGACCCCGGCCGGGCTCAACCTGGCCCTCGCCGCCTCGACGGGGCAGATCGTCGCCCGGGTGGACGGGCACTCGATCCTCCCGCAGGGCTACCTGCGCCGCGCGGTGGAGCTGCTGCGCGAGACCGGAGCGGCCAACGTCGGCGGGATGATGGCCGCGATCGGGACCAGCACGTGCGAGCGGGCGGTCGCCTGCGCGATGAGCTCCCGGTTCGGCGTCGGCGCCGGGCGCTTCCACTACGGCGGCGAGCCGGGGCCCGCCGACTCCGTCTACCTCGGGGTGTTCCACCGGGACCTGCTCACCGCCCTTGGCGGCTACGACGAGACCTTTCTGCGCGCCCAGGACTGGGAGCTCAACCACCGGATCCGCGGGAGCGGCGGCACGGTGTGGTTCACCCCGGACCTGCGGGTGACCTACCGCCCCCGGGCGACCCTGCGGGCGCTGGGACGGCAGTACCGGGAGTACGGCCGCTGGCGGCGGGTGGTCATGCGCCGGCACAGCGACTCGGTGCGGCTGCACTACCTGGTGCCCCCGGCCACCGTGCTGGGTCTGCTCGCGGGCGCTGGGGCCGCCCTCGCCGGCCAACGGAAGGGGCTGGCGCTGCCGCTGGCCTACGCCGCGGCCGTGCTCGCCGGCAGCGCGGTCGCCGGC
>JALYMN010000546.1 GCA_030773675.1 Actinomycetota bacterium | reverse complement strand
GGCCCGTGCACGTCGGCTATCGACCGCAGGGCGTGGCGTGGAGCCTACGCGCTGCCATCCGGGATCCGGGAAGAAGCGCTCCGCACCACCGGCAGACCTCGGATCAGGCGGCCATCCGGTGGTGGTGGCAACGGCCGCCGCCGGCGGCCCGGGCGGCGCACGGTGCACCGGCCTTCGTCCGGCCTCCGCTGTCCCCGCACCGTGCCGGGGCCGTCGGCTGCTGGTCCGCCGGCGCGGGGACGACCGGACGGACGAACTGGAGGACCACACCGTCCCGGACCGGGGCCGGGTCGACGGCAGGCACGGCCGGGGCGGCGGGCACCGCCGCAGCGGCCGGACGACGCCCCGCGCGCCGGTGCAGAGCCGACGCGGCGGTCAGCCCGACGGTGATGGCGGCAAGGGTGGTGGCGACGTGGCGAGAGCGCATGCCTTGGTCATCGGCAGGCTGTGCGGCCGGTGGAACCCCGACCGCCGTTCCCTGGCGCGGGAGTGCGCTCCGGTCCGGGCAGCCTCAGGTGCCGCAGAAGGTCCGGTAGGCGCCGAACGACTCCGGGGCCGGGGCGGCGTACCGCTCCAGCCCCGGGCGCTCGTCGTAGGGCGCGGCCAGTGCTTCGAGCAGCCGTCCCAGCGGATCCAGGTCGCCCGCGGTGGCGGCGTCCAGCGCCTCCTCGACGAGGTGGTTGCGGGGGATGTAGACGGGATTCACCCGGTCCATCGCCTCGGCGTCCGGCCCCAGGGCCCGCCAGCGCGATGCCCAGGCGTCGAAGCCCGCGAGGTCGAGGAACAGGTTGCGTGCGCTCGCGTCGTCGCCGCGCGCGGCCGAGCCCAGGCCCCGGAAGAACGACGTGAGGTCGACGTGGTCGGCCTGGAGCAGGGCCAGCAGCTCCTCGGCGAGCGGCCCCGCGACGATCGGGTCGACGTTCTCCGGCAGGCCGAGCTTGGCCCGCATGCCGGCCGACCAGGCGTCTTCGTACTGCGGCCGGAACCGGCGCAGCGCCTCCACGGCGAGGGTCACGGCCTCGTCGGCGTCGTCGGAGATCAGCGGGAGGAGCGCCTCGGCGAGCCGGGCGAGGTTCCACTCGGCGGCGAGGGGCTGGTTGCTGTACGCGTAGCGGCCACCGGAGTCGATCGAGCTGTAGACCGTCGCCGGGTCGTAGGCGTCCAGGAACGCGCACGGCCCGTAGTCGATGGTCTCGCCCGAGATCGTCATGTTGTCGGTGTTCATGACCCCGTGGAGGAAGCCGACCAGCATCCACCGGGCCACGAGTGACGCCTGGGCGGCCACCACCGCCTCGAACAGGGCCAGAGCCGGTCGCTCGGCCGCCGCGGCGGCCGGATGGTGACGGGCGATGGCGTGCTCGGCGAGGCGACGGAGCAGGTCGAGGTCCCCCGTGGCAGCGACGTACTGGAAGCTCCCGACGCGCAGGTGGCTGCTCGCGACCCGCGCCAGGACGGCGCCCGGCAGCACCGTCTCGCGGCGCACCGAGCGGCCGGTCGCGACGACGGCGAGGGAGCGCGTCGTGGGGATGCCGAGAGCGTGCATGGCCTCGCTGACGACGTACTCGCGCAGCATCGGACCGACCGCGGCCAGGCCGTCGCCCCCGCGGGCGAACGGTGTGCGCCCGGAGCCCTTGAGGTGGAGGTCGCGGTGCCGGCCGTCGGGCTCGACGAACTCGCCGAGCAGCAGGGCCCGTCCGTCGCCGAGGCGGGGGCTGTAGCCGCCGAACTGGTGCCCGGCGTAGGCCTGCGCCACCGGGGTGGCGCCGGCGGGCACGGAGTTGCCGACCAGCAGCCGCACCCCGTCGGCGCTGCGCAGCCAGGCAGGGTCCAGGCCGAGTTCGGCGGCCAGCGCCTCGTTGAGCACGAGCAGCGTCGGGGCGGGCGCGTCCTCGGCCTGCCAGGGGAGAGCCAGCTCGGCCAGCTCGCGGGCGAACCGGTTGTCCAGGGAGATGGTCGACAGCGGGGCGACGCTCATCTTCCCGACAGTACGTCGGTCCGGCGCTGCGGGGGCGTCCGTCCGGGGTCATGATCCGCAAGGGCCTCGGGCGCGGCAGTGCGCCCCGACCGCGTCGGCAGGCGCGGCAGGTCAGAGAGGGAGGTGGTGCTGGGCATGGACGGGTTGCTCGTCGTGATCAACCGGGCCGCCGGTACCGCCGACGACGAGTCGGTCCAGGCGGCCCTGGGCGTGCTGCGCAAGGAAGCGGACGTCGCCGTCGCGGCAACGGCCGACCAGGCGGAGCTTGAGGAGGCGGTGCGGGGCTGCGGTGACCGGCGGCTGGTGGTCTTCGGCGGCGACGGGTCGGTGCACGCGGCGCTCCGCGCCCTCGACCGGGCCGGGGCCCTGGACCCCGCTGAGCCCATCGGGATCATTCCCCGGGGCACGGGCAACGACCTCGCCCGCAGTCTCGGCCTGCCGCTGGACCCGGTGGACGGCGCGGAGGCGGTCCTCACCGGTCGTGCCCGCCAGCTGGATCTGTTGCGCGACGACCAGGGCGGTCTGGTGGTCAACGCCGTGCACGTGGGTCTGGGTGCCCGGGCCAGCGCCGAGGCGCTCAGGTTCAAGGAGTCGCTCGGGGTGGCGGCGTATCCGCTCGGTGCGGTCATCGCCGGCGTGACGGCCTCCGGAGCGGCCCTGCGCGTCGAGGCCGACGGCGTGGTCGTCTCGTCGGAGTCGGGGGAGTGGGCCGCCGACGGCAGCACCGAGGTGCTCATGGTGGGCATCTGCAACGCACCCTCCATCGCCGGCGGCACGCTCCTGGCCCCCGGCGCCCTGATCGACGACGGCCTCGCCGACGTGGTGGTGTGCACGGCGACGGGCCCGGTGGCCCGTGCCGCGTTCGGGACGGCACTGCTCAACGGCTCGCACCTGGAACGGCCCGACGTGGTCCTCACCCGGGCCCGTCAGGTTCGCTTCCGTGGCGGCCCCGTCGACCTCGTCGCGGACGGCGAACTGCGGGAGGACGTGGGATCGCTGAGCTGGCGGGTGGATGCCTGCGCGTGGTCGGTGCTGGTCTCAACCTGATCCCGGCGGTCGACCCAGGTCGCCGCTACAGGAGCAGGTCCGCCAAGTCCGCCCAGGACCCCACGACAGTGGCGGCCCCGGCTTCGAGCAGTGCCTGCGTCCGCGCCTCGCGGTCCTGCGGCGGCACGAACACCACGATCCCGATGGTGGGATAGCCGGCGGCGGTCGCGCTGAGCGCTCCGTTGATCGAGTCCTCCAGCGCGATGCCCTGGGCGGTCGAGACCCCTAGCTGCCTACCGGCATGGACGTAGACGGCGGGATCGGGCTTGCTCGCCGGTTCCGGAAGGGAGTCCTCGGCGCTGAACCGGCGGTCAGGGGGGAAGAACGGGGCCAGGCTGGTCACGTCGAGGCAGGCGTTCAACCGGGACGAGGCGCTGGAGGTCACCGCGGCGAGGCCGAACCGGTCCGCGAGGCGGGACAGGGACTTCTGGACCTCCGCATCGGGCCGCAGAACGGTGCGCAGATGTGCCGTCACCACCTCCTTCTCCTCGGCGATCCACCGCTCCAGGTCAGCGGGGACGGGGCGGCCGAAGCCGTCGGCCAGATGGGCGGCCGCGCCCCGGAAGTTCTTGCCGTTGGTCATCTTCTGCAGCTCCCGAGCACCGAAGGGCCGTTCGGCACCGAGGTGCGCCAGGTACCGGTTGGTCACCTCCGC
>JALYMN010000545.1 GCA_030773675.1 Actinomycetota bacterium | reverse complement strand
GCACGCCCTCGGCAAAGGCCCGGTCAGACGTGCGCGACCCCACCCCGGTCGAGCTGCTGCCGTCCTCGTGCGCTGCTCAGCCTGCGGCCGTGACCGCTCGTCGCTGAGCAGCTCGGCTCAGCCTCGGACGAGCGCGGTCCGCGGTGCTTTACATGAACTGTTCTCTTCCTGTACGTTGCTCCAATGACAACACCTGCACGACGGCGACAGACGAAGCGGACGGGGCCGGCACGGGCAGTGCTGTACGTCCGTGTCAGCACGGACGAGCAGGCCAAGAGCGGACTCAGCCTCGCGGCTCAGAAGTCCGTCCTCACGGCTGAGGCGGAGCGCCGAGGGTGGGAGGTGGCGGCCGTCCTCGTCGACGAGCTCAGCGCCAAGCGCGGCAGCAAGCGGCCTCAGTGGCAGACCGCTCGGGAGCTGCTGGCCAATGGAGAGGCCGACGTGCTCGTGGCGACGCGCCTCGACCGGATGAGCCGCAGCGTCGTCGACTTCGCTGCCCTCATGGCGGCGGCTCAGGACGAAGGCTGGCAGGTGGTGGCGCTCGACCTCGGCCTCGACACGAGCACGACGACGGGCCGCATGGTTGCGCACATCCTGGCCGCCGTTGCCGAGGCTGAGCGTGAGGTCATCGGGCAGCGGACGTCGGCGGCGCTGCTGGCCAAGCGTCGGCGTGGCGAGCACGTCGGTCGGCGCAGCCTGCTGGCGCCCGACGTCGTGCAGCGCATCGTCAGCGCGCACCGCGAAGGGCAGACGCTCGTGAGCGTTGCGGCCAGCCTCAACGCCGAGGGCGTGCCGACCGCGACCGGCTCGGGCCGTTGGTACCCGAGCACTGTGCGCGCTGTGCTGCTCTCGCAGGCGGCCGAGACCGTCGTCTAACGCACGCGCGGCACGGCGTCGGAAGGTGCCCGCGCGCCTACCCTTGAGCGGTGCGAACGGCTGAAATCGCAGACGTGGCGGCGGTCCTACGAGCGGTGCTGGCCGAGGTCGACGCGGGCAACGTGTCGGACGGCGGAGCGCACGGGAGCCAGCTCCTCCGCCGCCTCGAGGGTGCAGCGGCGGCGCTCGAGGTAGCGGCCGGGACCAGGGGTCAGCGGCCGGCTACAGGCAGCGTGGCGCCGTGAGCTGGCGTCCGCTCGACGACGACGAGCGCGAGGGCTGGCAGGTCTTCGGCGCCCTGCTGGCACGCACGCGCCACGACGCCGGGCTCACGCAGTACCAGCTCGCGTGCGCGGCCGGCATGGGCGAGAGGCACCTGCAGCGCCTCGAGGCCGGCGAGCGGCGCACGAGACCGTCGACCCTCGCCGCTCTGACTGACTTCCTGTCGCGGTTCGTCGACACGGACGCAGACGTGCTCGCGGGCGCGCTGCTCGAGGTGTCCGAGGTGACGTTGGCACCGGAGTCGGCGTACGACGACAAGCGCGCGGTGCGCTGGCAGCGCCGAGCCCGCCGCGCGTGGTTCGACGAGTGCGGCCGCGACCATCTCGCGCGGGTGACTCGGCGCCGCTCAGCGCCTGAGGAAGTCAAGCGACGGGCACGCGCAACGCTCTATGCCATGCGAGAGAACGCAGGCTTCCCGTTGACCTGATCTTGTCGCGGAATCCACCCGTTTCCCGGACTCCAGACGCCCTGGCTGTGTCCGTCAACCGAACGGGACCCACTGAGGGGCCTGAACGGGACCCACCCCGCTGCTTGAGCGGGCCGGTCGTGCGTGTTGTGACGGCCCGAACCGGCCGACGTGGTGATGTAGTTGTGGTTCGGACCGAGGGCGAGCAGCGCATCTCCGGCGGCGACGCTGCGGTCGGACGTCCGCAGGTGTCGCTGTCGTAGGGCGTGCGTGCTACGGGCGCCACTCCAGTAGCACCACGGTGGAGTCGTCCGTAGGGGTCCCGGCGCGACTGCGCGCGAGGTGGAGGCTCACGGCGCGGGCCGTCTCGGCCACCGGCAACCTCTCGTCCTCGACGCTGTCGAGGAACGCGGTGAGGCCCTCCACGCCGAGCTCGACCCCGTCGGGCGTGTGCTCCTCGATCACGCCGTCGGTGAAGAAGATGAGACGGTCGCCTGGCTGCAGCTGCTCCTCGGTCACCTCGGGCGGCTCCCCCTCGAACCCGATCGGCAGCGTCGTCGGGCCTCGCAACGACCGCGCCACCCGGCCGTCCCGGACGAGCAGCGGCCGCGGGTGCCCCGCGTTGACCCACCGGAGCACCCCGGTGGGCAGGTCGATGGTGGCGAGCTGGGCCGTGGCGAAGTGCTCCTCGCCGAAATGCGAGCGCACAACGTCGTCGACGATCAGGTAGGTGTCGCGGAGCCCGACGCGGGCGCGTCGCGCATGGCGGTAACCACCGACGACGGCGGCGGTGAGGATGGCGGCACCGAGGCCGTGACCCATCGCGTCGAAGATCGCGAAGTGCAGGACGTCCCCGTTGACCGCGTAGTCGAACGCGTCTCCGCCGACCTCGTACGCGGGCGCCAGCATCCCTGCGATCGAGACCCGTGGGGTCTGCAGGGTCAGCGGCGGCAGTAGGTGCCACTGCATCTCGGCGGCGATCGTCATCGGCTTTAGGCGGCGGGCGAGGAAGAAGGCGTCCGAGTACGCGCCCTTCACGACGAGCAGCGACGCGAGGACGCGGGACAGGCGCAGGAGCGGGGCGTGCGGGGTGGCGTCGCCGGGCGGCAGCGTCAGAGCGAGCACGCCGACGCGCTCGCCGCCGTCGCGCAGTGGGACCCACGCGTGGTGCCGGTCGTCGACGTCCAACGCCACGACGCGGTCGGTGCGGAACGCCTGCCCCGCCGGGGTCCCGTCGATGTCCTGCGGGTAGGCGTGCGCGGCGCCCGGCAACGGGAGCAGCAGTTCGTGGTCGAAGTCCTGCAGGTAGACCGAGGCGTCCCCCAGTCCGACGGTTGCCGCCTCGCGCGCCAGAACGACCGACAGCTCCTCCGGGTGGGTCTGCGAGGAGATGTCGAGCAGCCTGGTGGCCAGTTGGTCCACCAGAGTGGCCGCGTCGGTGCCGCGTCCGGGCCTCATCGTGCGGCTCCCAGTCGGCCTCGCGACACCGCGATAGCTCGCCCCACCCGGTTCACGTACCCACCCCGAGCTTCTCGCACCCACCCCCGACGACGTCGCCGAGATCCTCGACGAGCGCACCATGCTCGCGTCCAACGCGACCTGCGGCATCCGTGACGTCGCCACCGACCGGGCGCTCGACGCGTTCTACGCGCACTACGAGGCCCGTGGTGAAGCGTGGCGTTCGGCCAGGGATGGGTAAGTTGCTCGCGTGGCGATTCGGGTCGTGCTGATCGATGATGTCGGCGAATACCGTCGGCTCGTGCGGCTCGCACTGCGGATGCACGGCGGCTTCGAGGTCGTGGGCGAGGCAGCGGACGGGACGACCGCCGCCAAACTTGTCGGCATGACGCGACCCGACGTTGTCGTGCTCGATCTGGGTCTGCCAGACCTACCCGGACGCGAGGTCGTGACGCGCGTGCGCGCCGCCTGCCCGGAGTCGGCCGTCGTCGTCTTCACCGGCACCTACCTCGACGACTCCCTGGGCGTCTCGCCGTTCGTCGAGAGCTACGTGCTCAAGGACACGGACCTCGACGTCTTGGCAAAGCTCCTCGCGGAGGTCGGCAGCACCCCCGAGGAGCGCACGCCGGCAGTGCTTCGCCTGTCGCAAGACCACCGCAGCGCCGCGCAGGCCCGCCGGTTCGTGCAGGATCAGTGCGCCGGCTTGGCGCCCGATTTCGTCGACGCAGCCATGTTGGTAGTCACCGAGCTCGTCACCAATGCGGTGACGCACGCGGACAGCGACTGCGAGGTGCGGCTCTACCGGGCGCCCGGCCGCGTGCGGGTGGAGGTGGATGACGGCGGGAGTGGTTCCCCAGACGTGCAAGCGGCGCAAGACCGGGACGAGCATGGCCGCGGGCTGATGCTCGTATCCGCGCTCAGCGCCGCGTGGGGCGTCGCGCCGCTCACGGGCGGCGCAAAGAAGGTGTGGGCCGACCTGCTCGTCGATGGTCCCGCCGCGGGTTAGCCGGCCGGGAGCGTCACCGCGAACACTGTCGTGTCGTCGACGCGTTCGTAGCGGGCGTCCCCTCCCTGCGCCAATGCGAGTTGTCGCACGATAAACAGGCCCAGGCCGGTGCCCCCCCGATCGCGTCCCGCCGGGAAGCGCGTAAAGACTGCCCCCGCCATGGCTGCGGGGACGCCCGCGCCCTGGTCGGCTACGCGGATCTCAACGTCGCTCTCGCGCGGCAGCACGGTCACACGAACGGGCGGACCGCCGTAGCGCAGCGCGTTGGACACGCAATTCACGACGATCTGTTGCACGCGATCCGGGTCGGCCCGCACACACACGTCCTCGGGCACGGCGTCCACGGTGACGGCCGCGCGATCGGCGTCGGCCGCTTCGACGGCCTGGGCGATTGCTTGCGCGAGGATCGGGCCGAGCGAGCGCGTCGCCGGCCGGATGTCCAGCGCGCCCGCGTCGAGCCGCGCGGCCGTGAGCAGGTCGTCGACGAGCCGGCGCACCTGGGAGCCCGCGGTCATTAGCGAGCCGAGCAGCGAGTCCCGTTCGTCGTCCTCGAGCTCACGCCAGTGGCGTTCGAGCGTAGCCGCCGCCCCGGTGACGATGCCGACTGGTGACCGCAGTTCGTGGGCGATGATCGCCAGCAGGTCGGCGGCTTGTGCCGCTTGCGCCCGGACCGTCGCGAGGCGTTCCCGTTCGGTGACGTCGCGGGTCACTTTCGCGAAGCCGACCAGTTCCCCGGTGTCGTCGCGCAGTGCCGTAATGACGACGTTGGCCCAGAACAGCGTGCCGTCCTTGCGCACCCGCCAGCCCTCGTCCTCGTAGCGGCCGGTGGCGGAGGCGACTTCCAGTTCGTGCTCAGGGTAGCCGCTCGCGCGTGCTTCGTCGGTGTAGAACAGCCGGAAGTGCTGGCCGAGCGCCTCGCTCGCCGTGTAGCCCTTCAGCCGCTCCGCGCCCGCGTTCCAGCTCACGATGTGACCGCGCGGGTCAAGCATGAAGATGCCGTAGTCGCGCACGGTCTCGACGAGCAACCGAAACCGCTCCTCGCTGTTGCGCAACGCAAGCTGTGCTGCCCGATGCTCGGAGATGTCCTGCATCTGCAGAAACAGGTACAGCGGGCGGCGCATCGTGTCGCGGACCAGCGCGAGCGTCGTCGCCAGCCACTGCGCCGCGGGCGCGGACGCGAGGCGGTGTTCGACAAGCCGGGACGACGCTGCGCCCGAGGACAGCTCGACCAGCGCGTGTGCGATGTCGGCTCGCTGGTCCTCCGCGACGAGATCACGCAGGTGCATGCCGGCGAGCTGACCCTGCGGCGCCGACACGAGTTCGTGCAGCGTCGGGTTGGCGCGCACGATCCGACCCGTCAGGCTCAGGGTCGCCATGCCGATCGCCGCCTGGTTGAAAATGACGGGAAACCGGTCGGCGTGTTCGCCGAGGATGCCTTCGGTGTTCCAGCCGGCGCTCCCCGTCTCCCCGTGCGGGACTCCCGCGACGACGCCAGCCGCGCCACGCGGCGCGGCTGCCGCCGAACGCAGGCGGTCGGCGAGTTCCTCGATCGGCACCGACTTCGGGATGAACGCGTGGGCTCCCTGGGCGAGCGCACGGGCGGCGAGCCCCTGGTCCTCGAAGCCGGAGAACATAACTACCCGCGTGGCGGGCGACGCCGCCGTAATGAGCGGCAGCGCGTCGACACCGTCCATGTCGGGCATCGAAATGTCGAGGACGAGCAGGGACGGTCGGTGTAGCTCGGCGAGCGCGACCGCCTCACGTCCGGTGCGGCCTTCACCGAGGACCGCGAACCCACCGGCGAGTCGCAGGCGCGTGCGCAACAGCAGGCGCACCTCGTCGGTGTCGTCGACGATCACCACCGTCATCGGACCGTCAGCAGGCACACACACAGCGTACGCCGAAGCATCGCCGGAACGGCGTCAGACCCTCTTCCGGCGAGGTTGTCTTACGGCCTGCACGCCGCTGATTCGCCGGCACAGGGCGTGCCGATGCTCAAGGTGGCCACGACCGGGACAGCGGCAGGGTGCGCCTCAACGAGGATCAAGGATCGCTCGTTCGGCCCGGCCGAGCTGCTCGCTCTTCCACCAGTCGATCAGCGCCCGACCGGTTGGCAGCGGCTCGTAGGAGCCGAGCGCTTGAAGCCCTGCGGTGGTGATGGCGACCTCGCCGCGGCCTTCGATGAGACCGGCGGAGCGCAGCGCGGACAGGGCCAGGCCGCAGCCGTCCACAGCTCCGGAAGCTAGCTCACATCCGCGAGTGCCGCGAAGTCGGCGGACTGAGCAACGTCGTCGTGCCGACGTCACGTGTTTTGCGACTAGTCCCGCGCCGCGTGCGCCGCGGTGACGTCGGGGACATGGGCTGATGCGAGACGACCGCTCTCGTCGCGGGGCGCTGGTTGCACGCGCGCGCCTTCCCGAGCTTACGAAGAACGTGCTCTGGGGGGGAGGCGGCCCCTCTTAGGCGCCACGTGTTGCCGTGCCAGAAGTCACCACTTTCGTGTGGGCCGTGCCCGGGCAGCGTCATCGGTGGGGATACCGAAAGTGCGCTCAGCCTGCGTCGTGCGTGATACCTCCGCTTTCCTCTACGGCTGGATGACCGGCCCCGGATCGTGGCGCTCAGAGGACGACATCGACCGGGTATGCCGGGAGATGTGGGACTCGGCGCAGCAGGAGATACGGGAGTACCGCGCACTTCGGCGGGCCGTCCAACAACTCGCGCAGCCCGGCAGGTAATCCCTACTTCATCTCAGTGGGTTACGACAGACGACCTGCCTCGTGAAGTCGGCCTCACGCGGCTCGCCTCCGAGCTTGAGCACGCGCGCGGCGAAGCGGCGGGCTGCCGTCTCCTGCCCGGAAGAACCGGCTGCGCGTCACGCCGTTCACCTGATCGTCTTCGACAGCCAGCCGCGCCACTGTCCACGACGTCTGCGCGGCTCTGTCGCCGTCGGCGAGCACCACGACGGGCGTACCGTCGCAGACCTACTGACGCTCTTGTGGAGGTCATCGTGCAGCTTGCCCCCCGGCCGCAGTCCCGGCCGTACCTCCGCCGGGGTGACATTCCGCGGCAGGGACAAGGCGGGCCGGCGGGCGTCGTGGTCTTTACGGTGACGCTGCGCGGACCGCGTCCTGCCTGCCCCGCTCACTGCTCCCCCACCACAATCTGCCCCAGCCAGTCGGCGACGCGGTCCAGCCACACCTTGCGGTCACCCTTCGGGACGTTGAGGTAGACCTGCGGCGCCCACCCCTCCACCCTTCGCGGGTTCAGCAAGCCCACCCCACCTACTTGGCAGCTGTTGACCCGCTCCGGAGTTAGGTTGTTCTCGTCCATGTTCAGGTAGACGCGCCTTTGACAGCCTTTGTGCTCCTGCCGGGCGTGGTCAATCCAGGGAACCGCCGCGGCGACCAGCCGTCCAAGCACGCCCGCCAAGTACTGCCCGGCACTCAATATCTGCTCGTCGGTCGGGTCGCCGAATTCCTTCGCAGCGGCCTCGTCGTACCCTATGTCCCGCCAGCCAGGGTAAATCTCGATGGTGACGTGCGAATCGTCATCGTGCGAGCCAACCACCAGCACCTTGAGCTCTAGAAGATTCCTCATCCTCCAAGCACATCCTCGGTGGCTGGTGGTGTGAACGTGAAGCCCTTAGAGGTGCGGGCGCGCACGGCCGACCCCAAGGGAGGCCGGGCGTCAGCCCGTACCTCCTCCCCTTCCGTCCCTCCCTTGAGGTCGGGACGGGACGGGTCGGGACGGGTGTCGGTTCCGGAACGTG
>JALYMN010000544.1 GCA_030773675.1 Actinomycetota bacterium | reverse complement strand
CGCCCGGCCTCAGGGCCGGCGCGTCGCGGCCTGTTCGAGGAGCCGGCAGAGCAGGGTGCCGAACCCGAGGTCGGCGGCCTCGACCGCCATCGGCAGGAGCGAGGTCTCGGTCATGCCCGGCGCCACGTTGACCTCGAGCAGGTGCGGCACGCCCTCGTCGTCGACGATCGCGTCCGTGCGCGACAGGTCGCGCAGCCCGAGAGCGCGGTGCGCGTCGACCGCCAGCCGGGCGACGGCCGCAGAGGCCTCCTCGGACAGCCGCGCCGGGGCGAAGTACTCGGTCTGCCCGGCCGTGTAGCGGGCCGCGTAGTCGTAGACCCCGGACAGCGGGTGCACCTCGACGGCCGGCAGCGCGGTGAGGCCCTCGCCCGTGTCGACCACCGTCACCGCCACCTCGGTGCCCCTGACGAACCGCTCGACGAGCGCGGCCTCGCCGTAGGAGAAGCACTGCACCATGGCGGCGGGCAGCGCGTCGGGCTCGTGCACCGGCGTGCAGCCGAGCGCCGAGCCGCCCCGGGCGGGCTTGACCATGAGCGGCAGACCGAGCCGGGCCACCAGCCGGTCGAGGACGGCGCCGGCGCCGAGCTCGCGGAACGCCGCGTGCGGCAGCACCACCGACGGGGCGGTGACGAGTCCCGCGGCCCGGGCGACGGCCTTCGCGGTGGGCTTGTCCCAGGCGGCCCGGCAGGCGTCGGGCGTCGAGCCGACGTAGGGGACGCCGGCGAGGTCGAGCACCTCGCGCAGCGCGCCGTCCTCGCCCGCGCCACCGTGCAGCGCGACGAGCACCGCGGCGTACCGCTCGTCCGCGAGCGCCGGCAGCAGCGACGCGTCGGCGTCGCGGACGTCGACGTCCGCGCCCTCGTGCTTGAGCGCGTCGGCGACCCGGCGGCCGCTGCGCAGCGACACGTCGCGCTCGTGCGACAGCCCGCCGGCGAGGACGAGGTAGCGGCTCACGACAGGTCCGGCGCCGGCACGTCGCCGGGGTGGTGCGCCACCGACGGGTGCGCGGTCGGGCCGAACGTCTCGAGCAGCTCGAGCTCCTGCTCCACAACGCCGGCCAGGCGCCGGACGCCCTCGCGGATGCGGTCCGGCTCCGGGAAGCAGTAGGACAGCCGCAGCTCGCGCTGCCCCTGCCCGTCGGCGTAGAAGCCGATGCCCGGCACGTACGCCACCCGCGCCGTGATCGCCCGCGGCTGCATCACCTTCGCGTCGAGGCCCTCGGGCAGCGTCGTCCAGACGTAGAAGCCGCCCGTCGGGTGCGTCCAGCGGGTCCCGGCCGGCATGAGCTGGGCGAGCGCCTCCAGCATGGCGTCACGACGCTCGCGGTACAGGCCGCGGAACACCTCGACCTGGCCCTGCCAGTCCTGCGTGGTGAGGTACTCGACGACCGTGAGCTGGTTGAGCGCCGGTGGGCACAGCACGCTCGCCTCGGCCGCGAGCACGAGCTTCTCGCGCACGGCGTGCGGCGCCAGCACCCAGCCGACGCGCAGGCCCGGCGCGAAGGTCTTGGAGAACGAGCCCAGGTAGAGGACGTCGTCCTCGCCGTGGCGCGCACCGACCCGCGCGCGCAGCGCCCGCACGGGCGGGCCGTCGAAGCCGAGCAGGCCGTAGGGGTTGTCCTCGAGCACGAGCAGGCCGGCGTCCTGGCAGATGGCCAGCACCTCGTCGCGCCGTGACTCCGCCAGGCTGGTGCCGGCCGGGTTGTGGAAGTTCGGGATCGTGTAGAGGAACTTGGCCCGGCCGCGCGTCGCCGCGATGTGCTCGCGCAGCGCCTCGGGCACGAGGCCGTGCTCGTCCATCGGCACGTGGCGCACGTCGGCCTGGTAGGCGGCGAACGTGCCGAGCGCGCCGACGTAGCTCGGCGCCTCCGCGAGCACCACGTCGCCCGGGTCGCAGAAGATGCGGGTGACCAGGTCGAGCGCCTGCTGCGAGCCGACGGTGACGACGACGTCGTCCGGGCTCGCCTCGATGCCCTCGAGCGCCATGACCTCGCAGATCAGCTCGCGCAGCACCGGGTCGCCCTGGCCGGAGCCGTACTGCAGCGCGGTCGCGCCGCGGGTGGCGAGCAGGTCGCTGAGCAGCTTGCCGACCGCGTCGAGCGGCAGCGCCGCGGTGTAGGGCATCCCACCGGCCAGCGACACCACCTCGGGCCGGGAGGCCACGGCGAACAGGGCCCGGATCTCCGACGCCGTCATCCCAGCGGTGCGCGCGGCGTACCGTCCGGTGAAGGCGTCGAGCGTCACCCCTGTCTGCGGTCCCGGTCCCATGGCGCGAGGTTACCCGCGCGAGCGGCCCCGGCCGGGCACCCGGCGTACCCTGCGGGGCGCCTGTCGCCGGCGCCGCGACCCCAGGAGGCTGTACGTGCTCTACCTGCTCGGGGGAGCGTTCCTGCTCGGCGCCCTCGGCGGGTGGGTGGCCGGGCTGCTGCGCGACCCCCGCCTGAAGGCTGCTCGACGGGTCCCTCAGCCCCCGGCCCAGCCGCACTCCCAGCCCGGTCGACAGGAGCGTGCATGAGCCGCCGCGCGGTCTCGATCACCCTGGACAACCTCGACGACCTGCCGGTCCGCTGCCGGTCGTGCGTGTTCTGGGAGCTCGACCCGCTGGCCCGCGAGCGCGCCGTGGAGGCCGGCGACACCGCGTTCGAGAAGGAGTCGTGGCTGTCGGCCACGCTGCTCGAGTGGGGCTCCTGCGGCAAGATCGTGTACGTCGACGGCGTCCCCGCCGGGTTCGTGCTCTACGCCCCGCCGGCCTACGCCCCCCGCTCCATCGCGTTCCCCACCTCGCCGGTGAGCCCCGACGCCGTCCTGCTCATGACCGGGCACGTCGTCCCCGACTTCGCCGGCGGCGGGCTCGGCCGGATGCTGCTGCAGAGCGTCGCCAAGGACCTCACCCGCCGCGGCGTGCGGGCGATCGAGGCGTTCGGCGACGAGCGGTGGGAGTCGCCGGCCTGCGTGCTTCCCGCCGACGCGCTGCGCTCGGTCGGGTTCAAGACGGTCCGGCCGCACCACCGCTTCCCGCGGCTGCGGCTAGAGCTCAAGTCGGCGGTGTCGTGGCGCGAGGACGTCGAGGTCGCGCTCGAGCGGCTGCTCGGGTCGATGAGCCCGGACCCGCTGCTGCGACCGGTGTGAGGCTCAGGACGACGGGCGGCCGTCCGCCCGCAGCGCCGCGGCGAGCATCGCCGGCAGGTCGGCGCTGCGGAGCTCGGGCAGCGCGTCGACCGGCCACCAGCGCACGTCCTCGGACTCCTCGCTCACCGCGACGCCGGCGTCCTCGGGGGCGGTGACGAGGAAGCGCACGTCGAGGTGGTAGCGCGCACCGCACGGCGCGATGTGCCGGTCGAGGTGCACCGGCAGGTCGCTGGCGAGCACGAGGTCGGGGACGCCGGTCTCCTCCACCGCCTCGCGCAGCGCCGCCTGCGCCAGGCGGTCGTCCTCCGGGTCACAGTGCCCGCCGGGCTGCAGCCACAGCCGCACCTTCTTGTGCAGCACCAGCAGCACCTGCCGCCGGGACGGGTCGAGCACGACGGCGCTCCCGGTGAGGTGGTCCGGCTCGTCCTCGCGCGACAGCGCGCCGGCTCGCGCCGCGGCGAGGAACTGCGCGCGCAGCTCCTCCTGCCCCGGGTCGCTCGGGCGGTACGCGGCGAGCTCGGCGACGACGGCGTCCCTCACCCGGGCCTCGTCCCGGCGGTCGGCCCGGCCGTCATCCGGCGACCGCCGCGGCGAGGTCGGCGAGGCGGAGCACTCCCGTCGGCGCGTCGAGGTCGGGCGGGAGGTACAGGCGCTGGACGGAGACGAGGAGCGCCTCGGCGACGGTGTCGCGGAAGGCCGGGTCGGCCAGCCGGGCCGCGTCGCCGGCGTTGCTGAGGTGCCCCAGCTCCAGCCGCACGGCGGGCATGCGGGTGAGCCGCAGGATCTCCCAGGTCTTGCCGTGCACCCGGCAGTCCAGCAGGTCGGTGCGCGCGACCACCTCGCGCTGCACGAGGCTCGCCAGCTGCTCGCCGACGGTGGAGTGCACGCCGCTGCCGCTGCCGAAGTGGTACGTCGCGACGCCGTGTGGCCGGGGCGAGTCGGCGCGGTCGACGTGCAGCGACAGCAGCAGGTCGGCGCCGATGTCGTTGGCGAACGCGGCCCGCTCGGCATCGCTGGGGCAGCCGTCCGGCCCGCGGGTCAGGTCGGCCCGCACGCCGCTCGCGGCCAGCCGGCCGGCGAGGCGGCGGGCGAGGTCCTCGACGACGGCGGCCTCCTCCAGGCCGTGGCCGGTGACGCCGCGGTCGCGGCCACCGTGACCGGGGTCGAGCACGACCGTCTTGCCCGCCAGGGCAGACCCCGCCTGGTGGAGCTGCTCGGACTCGCGCAGCCGCTGCGGCCGCCCGCCCGTGACCAGCCGGCCGAGCTGCTTGAGGTCGCGCAGCGTTGCCGGGCCGCAGGTGCCGTCGGGCACCAGGCCGCGCTCGCGCTGGAAGGCGCGCAGCGCCCGCTGCGTCTGGACGCCGAAGATGCCGTCGACCCGCCCCGCGTCGTACCCGAGCTCGAGCAGGCGCTCCTGCAGGGCCGCGACGTCGTCGCCGACGAAGGGCCGGCTGGCGAGCGACAGCAGCCGGTCGCCGAGCCGCCAGCGGGCTGAGCTGAGCGCCCGCCAGGTCTCCGGGCCGACGATGCCGTCGACGGTCAGGCCGCGCCGCTGCTGGAACTCGCGCAGCGCGCGGTCCGTGGCCTCGTCGAACACGGACTCGTCGGGCACCTCGGCCAGCAGCCCGAGCCCGGCCAGCGCGCTCTGCACCTCGGCGACCGCGGGGCCGGTGCTGCCTCGGCGGTACAGCTGCACGGGGCTCCCTGGGCGTACGTGACGAAGGGGCGAGAGGGCGACGGGGCACGGTCCGGGCCCGCGCCGGCGCCGCTGGACGACTCACTGTAGGGCGACGCGGCCTGCCTGCCGGGCGTACACGCACGCCCTCGGCGTGCCGGGCCGTAGGAACGGCGACGGCCGGATC
>JALYMN010000543.1 GCA_030773675.1 Actinomycetota bacterium | reverse complement strand
TGCTCGCCGCCCTACTGGTGCTCATCGCGCTGACGCTGCCCCTCAGCCACGTCGGCACGCTCGAGCCACTGGCCCTCGCTGCGCCGGTGCGTGTGGGAGCTGGCTTGCTCGCCCGCGTGGGCATCGGCATCGTCGCCGCGCTCATGGGCGTCGCCGGGAGCGAACTCCTCATCCCCACGATCGTTCTGCTGTTCGCCGTCCACATCTAGACCGCCGGCAGCCTGTCGCTGGCCGTGTCCTTGCCGACCATGCTCGTGGCGTTCGCCCGCTACAGCCGCGACGGCAGCTTCGCCGTCCTGCGCAATAACCGCGCCTTCGTCGCCACCATCGCCGCCGGCTCCATCCAAGGACGGTGCTCGGCGGCCTGCTCCTGGACGTCGTGCCCAGCGCCGCCGTCGTCCCCGCACTCGTCCTGCTCCTCGCCTCCGCCGTCGAGGTCTGGCACCACCAGTAGCCGTAGCGCCGCAACCACAGGTTCCGACGGCTGTGGCGACCTTCGAGCCTGACGCCTCAAGGCAGGTGACGTTCCCACATATCAGGGGTTCTGAGACGCCCCACGGCACGGGGCGGCAGCGCCGCTGGCTGCGTGCAGAACTCGTGTCCGCTACCGACGCCGGACCATCGGCTGTTGAGACAAGTTCTGTGACTCCGGGAGCCGCAGCCACTGGGAGGTGATCATCACGAGGCCGAAGTTCGAGGCCGAACTTCGTCGAGCGCCTGTTGCGCGTAAGGCGACGCCGTGTAGCCGCCGCTGCCGTCGGGCCAGACAACACCGATCTCGCGGTCCTGCTCCAGGTAGTCGACCCACACCGCCGGCATCTCTACGTCCGCCAGAAGGATCAGCCAGGAGTCAGGGTCGACGACCTGCCAGTAGCGGTACTCGTACAATTGCCCGACCGCCTGCCGCGCCACCTGCGCCCAGGAGCCCTTGTAGGTCTTCGCTTCAACGATGATCGGCGGTTCGGTAAGGCCCAGGTCGATCGCTTGGTTCCGTGCTGGCGCGCACTCGAAGTTGTCGCCCAGCCACCGCGCGAACTCGTTGACCAGCGTCTCGTGCCGTCGCGTGCGGCGCCGTGGCCCACCGAGCGCGTTGGCGATGTACTCCTCGTCACCCTTCGCGGCGAACGGCTGCAGGTAGCCCCGCCGGCTCGGCCCCTGCGGCTCCGGGTCTGTCGACCCATCGGACGGGTCGTCGTCCCGCCAGTCCGCCTCCGACACGAACCCACCGTGCCCATCGCTGCCGAACAGGACAGGGACGAGTTCCGCCGGCAACTTGGCGAAGTAGTTGGGCATGAAGCGAAGGCCGTCGCTTCGGAACTGGAACGGCAGATAGAGCGGCCCAGGATGAGCCTGCTGTAGGCGGTCTCGGATCGCGTAGATCCGGCTCTCTTCGCTGCGCACATCGGTCAACGTGACGCCTCGGACGGGCGTGAAGTCGAGCAGGGGAACCATGCGGTCGTCGGTGTCCGGGTCGATGTGGAAGGCCTCGGACACCCGGCTCCGACCAAGGAAGTGCCCCTCGACCGGGTGCCAGTGGTAGACGACGTCCCCCGGCTTAGCCTTTGTCAGCAGGTCGTACCAGGGGTTCTGCCTACCGTTCTTGTCAAGCTGGGGAGCCTGCAGCGACAGGCCGGTGCCTTCCGCCCAGCGGATCTCCACCCAGTAGCGCTCGTCATTGCTGCTAGACCACCAGTCAGCCATGGTGGGACCGTACGTGCTTCAGCGACGGGACGCCGGCATGAGGGCGTCAAGGCTGGGAGAGCCGGTACAGGCCGTGCCCGACTCGCTCGAAGTCCCGGTACGTCACGGAGGCATGATCCGGCGCGTTGGCGCACAGGTGGCTGGTGACCATGGTCCGGACGGTCGACTCGGCATACCGGCTACCGCGGGTGCGCATCTCACGCACGACCTCGTCGAGGGTGAAGGTGGCCGCGCCCGACCGGGAGAGGACGGCCTCGACCGCGGCATGGATCTCACCGCGGGCGCCGGACAGCAGGCGACCCGGGCGCGGAAACCCGGACCTCGAGGAAGAGGAGGCCTCGGGGACGGGCTTCACCGGCGCGGGCTGAAGAACCTCCCTGACTTCGTCCTCCTGCGGCTCGGCGTCCCCGTCGACGAGGTACAACGACAGCTGAAGCTCCTCGCCGGCTGACAGCACAGCGAGCCGTCTGGCGGTCACTCGTCGGGCGAGCAGCTCCTCGCCGATGATCGAGGCGGCTGTCGCAGGTAGCGCGCGCGCCAGGGCCGGCTCCAGTACGACGTCGTCGACGTCCAGGTCCAGGCCGTGACGGGCAGCCGAACCCCCCATGTACCGCTTCAGCCGCGCCGTCTCCACGTAGACGAACACCCGGTCCCAGGTCCCGTGAGCTGCCGCCAGCCGGTAGAGGTCCTTGAGAACCTCTCCTAGCGCCATCGTCCAGGCGGCGTTCTTTTCGTTCGGCTCTCTCGGGTACTTGAGCTCGATCAGGGCTGCTGGCGGGCTCCCCACCACGAGATCGATCCGCGAGCCACGCAGCGCGGGATGCGGCCACTCCAACCTCATGTCCGACGGCTCGCTGCCGTGCGCGACAAGCGCCCGTGCGGTCGCGAACCGGACGACGTCTTCGGTCAGAAGCCGCTCGAGGCCGACCCTCCGGTACTCAGCCAGCTCCGCCGCGACGGCCTGCCACACCGCCGCCTCCAGCCAAGGGCGCATCTGCGCACCGTACGAGGCGCCCGCGGCGCCGTCCCGCGCTCGTCGACACAAGGAGCACAACCATGTTCAAGTACAAGATCGGCTACGCCAGAGTGTCCACCATTGGCCAGGACGAGGCCCTGCAGCTCGACGCACTCCAGCGCGCTCAGGTCGACCGAATGTTCGTCGACCGGGCCTCTGGTGCCGTGAGGGACCGTCCGGGTCTCACAGGTGCGCTGGAGTGCGCCAGGCCCGGCCACAGGTTGGTGGTGTGGCGGCTCGACCGCCTCGGTCGCAGCCTGCGCCACCTCCTCGAGGTGGTGAAGGACCTGGAGGAGCGCCAGGTCGCCCTGGTCAGCCTGACCGAGGACATCGACACCAGCACTCCTGGCGGACGGCTGGTCTTCCACGTGCTCGGGGCGCTGGCTGAGTTCGAACGCGACCTGATCCGGGAGCGGACCCAGGCCGGGCTGGCTGCGGCTCGCGCGCGAGGACGAGTGGGAGGACGCCCGACCGTGTGGGCAGAGGCCAAGCTGCAGACCGCTCGCGCCATGCGGGCAGCCGGTGAGCACGACGTGAGCAGCATCGCCAGAGCGCTGGGCGTCAGCAGGGCCAGCGTCTAGCGCGCACTGCGGTCTGACTCCGCTTGACCTTCCGGCCCCGCGGTCCTTCCGAGGCTGCTGCGCCAGACGCGCCCTCGTCGCGTCTTGGCAGCTACGCCTGGTCCTTGGCCCACCAGAGGAACCGCGACGCCTGGGTGTTGTGTCCGAGGTCCCCGACGAGCGCCATGAGCAGGTCGTTGCTCCAGATGATCAGCCGGCCGATGGTGAAGCTGGTGGCCTCAGGGTGGGGCAGCCGCAGCCCGAACACCGTCTCCGCGATCTCCTTCTTCCCGGCCGCCCGGTGTACTTGACGATGGGCAGAACCGTCGTGGCTCGGCGATGCACAGCACCTTCGTCAGCAGCGCCTCGCGGAAGCCGGTCATGCCCAGGCCCCGGTCGCCTTCGATCAGCTGGGTGAGCCGGTCCTCGAGGTAGCTGCCCTCGGGTCGTAAAGCAGGTAGCGGATGCTGCCGCCGGTCCTGGCGGCGGCCTCCGCCTCCCCGATGGTGTTCCACGCGGTGTTGAACACGCTCATGTCACCGGGGTTGGCGCGGACGCTGGAGTTCGCGGATCCTTCACCCGCGGGTCCGCCCGCCGAGGCCTCGTGAAGATCTCCGCGTATTTGTCCCTACACGAAGAAGGCCACCCGGTCAGGGGACGTTTCAGCCGGTCCGCAGCGCCGACGTGGGTGCGATGCACAGGTATCGGCTTGATGACCTCGTGGGCCTGGCGGAGGTCGGGAGCCCCGCCAGCACGACGAGTGCCGGCGCGTCCTTCCTGCTCCGGGTCGCCGCGCAGTACCAGCACGCCGCCGCCGCGGGCGCTGTGCGCATGGCCGATCTGGCGGGGATCGCGCGGCAGGCCGCTCCCTCGCCGGACGCTGAGATCTGGAGGAGCTGGGTGGA
>JALYMN010000542.1 GCA_030773675.1 Actinomycetota bacterium | reverse complement strand
CCCCACGCGCCCCGGCCCCTCCCCGTACGCCGCGGGCTCGGCGAGCCGGCCGCTGTCCACCCTGCGGCGCAGGGAGGGCACGCGGACGCTGGCCCGCAGCGTCGCATCGCGGACGAGGCGCCGGGCGCGGGTGGCCGGCGCGATGAAGCGCATCGTCGCCCTGGTGATCCGCAGGTTCTCCAGGGCGGCGGCACGACGCTCGTCCTCGAAGCTGTCGAGCAGCGCGTCCCCGGCCTCGCCGCCCAGGACCGCCGCGAGCTTCCAGCCCAGGTTGCGGGCGTCCTCCACGCCGCTGTTGAGCCCCCGGGCGCCGTAGGGCGCGACGAGGTGCGCGGCGTCGCCGGCCAGGAACGCGCGACCGGCGCGGAAGCGCGCCGCGCAGCGCTCGTGGTAGCGGTAGGCGGTCAGCCAGGCGAGCTCGTAGGGCGTCCCCTCCCCGATCACCGCGGCAATTCGGCGGTGCAGCCGCCCGTCGGCGCGCTCGGCCGCCGGGTCGGTCGCGGCCGGCACCTGCCAGTCCAGCCGCCACTCCCCGTCGGGCTGGGGGTGGACGAGCACCGTGCGCCCCGGGTTGAACGGCGGGTCGAAGTGGAAGTGGCGCTCGGGCCCCAGCGGCAGCTCGGCGCGCAGGTCGGCGACGAGGAAGCGGTCGGGGAACGTCCGCCCGGGGAAGGGCACCCCGAGCAGCGTCCGGACCGGGCTGCGCGCCCCGTCGCAGGCCACGAGGAAGGCGCCGCGCTCGCGCCGCTCGCCCCCCGGGCCGCCCGCGCGGACGGCGACCCCGGAGCCGTCCTGCTCGACCTCCGTCACCCCGGCGCCCCAGGCGACCTCGGCCCCCTGCGCCTCGGCCAGGCGGGCGAGCAGCGCGCGCTCCGTGTGGGTCTGCTGGAGGTTCACGAAGTGGGGCAGGCCGCCGGGCGGCGGCGGCGCGAAGTCCACCCCGAAGAGCTCGCGGCCGCGCAGGAACGTCCGCGCGCGCCGCAGGGCGACCCCGTGGGCGAGGGTCTCCTCGGCGACCCCGAGGGCGCGGAAGGCCTCGAGCGTGTGCCGGGCGAGCACGATCGCCTTCGAGCCCACGGCGTCGGGACCGGGCTTGGGGTCGAAGGCGAGGCTCGGCACGCCGTGGCGGGCGAGCTCGAGGGCGAGGGTGAGCCCGACCGGGCCGGCCCCGGCGATGAGGACGCGCCCGGTCAGCCCTGGAGCTCCGCCCACACCTGCGCGTCGCGCTCGGCCGTCCACGGGCGCGGGTCCAGGCCGGCGGCCTCGTCGAAGGCGCGCGCGACGTCGAAGGGCAGGCAGTGCTCGAAGAGGAACCACCCGCCGAAGTCGGGCTCGAGCGCAGCGCGGGCCGCCACGGCCGCGTCGCGCAGGGAGCCGCCCGTCCCCTGCACCTCCCCCACGGCCCCGGCCAGGACGCGCAGGAACGCGCGGGTGCCCTCGACCGCCTCGCGCACCCCGTCGCCCCGCACGGCAGGCCCGCGCCCGGGCACGAGCACCTCGGGCTCCAGCGCGAGCAGCGCGTCGAGCGTGCCCGTCGACCACGCCGCGATGGACGCGTCGCCGGCGTAGGGCGCGGCGCCGGCCTCCACGAGGTCGCCGGCGAACAGGACGCGCTCGGCGGGCAGCCACACCACCGCGTCCCCCGGGGTGTGGCCCGGGCCGAGCCACCGCAGGCGGACCTCGCGGTCGCCGAGCAGGAGGACGAGCTCGTCGGCAAAGGCCACGTCGGGACGGGTGAGCCCGGGCACGGACGCCGGGTTGCGGAACAGCCGCGGGAATCGGCGCAGCTCGGACTCCCAGTCCTGCGCGCCGCGCTCGGCGATCCAGCGCCGGGTGCGCTCGTGGGCGACGACGTGGCGGGCGGCGAAGGCGCTCGCCCCCAGGACGCGCACGGCGTGGCCGTGGGTGAGGACGAGGTGCTCCACGGGCGCGCGCGTGAGGCCGCGCAGCACCTCGAGCCACGCCCGGGCGGCGATCGGCGTCGCGCGCGCGTCGACCGCGACGACGCCGTCGGGCCCCACGATCGCCCCCACGTTGGGGTCGCCCTCGGCGGTGAAGGCGACGACGCCGTCCGCCAGCTCCTCCAGCGTCGCGCGCTGCTCGGCGGTGTCCCCGGTGGACGCGAAGGGCCGGCCCATCAGGGTCCCTCGCGCTCGCGCTCGCGCGCCTTCGCGGTGGCGCGCCGGTTCGCGGCGTCGATGGCGTGGCCGAGCTGCGCCTTCGTCATGCGCGAGACGCCGCGGACGCCGAGCGCCTTCGCCCGCTCGAGCAGCTCCGCGCGCGTGTGGCCCTCGACGTCCACGCCGCCGAACGTCTCGCCGCCCTCGCGGGCCTCGGGCGCCCCGCGCCGCGCCTGCGGATCGCTCGGGCCCCGGTGCGCCTTGCGCTCCCAGTGGTCGCCCACCTTCTCGTAGGAGTGCTTGAGCGCCGCGAACGCGGTGCGCCGCGCCCGCTCCCCCGTCCCGTACGTGCCCTCCGCGCTGTTGAGGGTCTCCGTGAAGATGCGCTGCGCGTGCTCCTCGGAGCGGCGCAGCGTGCTCGGCAGGTCCTCGGGCCGCTCGATGGGCATGCGGCGTGTCTACCCGCCCCCTTTCGTCCTGGCGCGTCACGGTCGGGTCAGCCCTGGGGAGAGAGATGCAGCACCTTCGCGCGACCCTGGTCGCGACCATCGTCCTTCTGCTCCTCGCCGGCTGCGGCGGCGACGACGGCGCGACGGGCGGGGGAGGCGACGGCGAGCCCGTGAAGGTGGGCGGGCTCTTCGACCTCTCGGGGCCCAACGCGCAGATCGGCACGGCGGCCCGCGACGGCGCGCAGGCCCCCTGCGGCAGGCCAACGCGAACGGCGGGCGGGCCATCGAGCTCGTGGTCGTCGACGCGAAGAGCGACCAGACCGCGGCGGTCCAGGGCGCGCGGCGCCTCGTCGAGCAGGAGCGGGTCGCGGCGATCATCGGCCCGACCTCGACACCCGCCGCCGGGGCGATCAAGGACTACGTGAACGGCCGCCGCGTCCCCCTGCTGGCCAACGTGGGCTCCATCCCCGGCGAGATCCCGCCCTTCGTGTTCAAGGTCGGCGTGCAGCCCGAGTCGATCATCATCGCCCGCGTGAAGGACGGGCGCTACGAGCTCGTGGCCACCGCGGACGAGGTGCTGTAGCGAGCGGGTGCTCGCGGCCGTCCCCTCAGCGAGGCCCCGCAGTTCGCCGTCACGGGGGTCGTCACCGGCGCGGTGTACGCGATCGTCGCCGTCGGGTTCGTGCTCATCTTCAACGCGACGGGGATCATCAACTTCGCCCAGGGCGAGTTCGTGATGCTCGGGATGTTCCTCACCATCGCCGTGGCGGGCAGCGGCGACGTGTCGGCGGGCGCCCTCCTGCTCGCGGTGCTCGTGGCCGTGGCCGCGGTCGCGCTCCTGGGGGCGGGCGTGGACCGGGTGGCGCTGCGCGGGGCCACGCGGGGCGGGCCGCTCATCGTCCTCATGGTCACCATCGGCGTGTCGGCGATCCTGCGCGGCGCGGCGCTGCTCGTGTGGGGACCCGAGCCGCGGGCCCTGCAGCCCTTCACCCCCGGCGAGCCGCTCGACGTGCTCGGGGTGCGTGTCTCCACCCAGTCCGTGTGGGTCATCGGCGTCGCCGCGCTCGCCGTGCTGGCCCTGGCCGCGTTCTTCGCCACGAGCGGGGCAAGGCGCTGCGCGCCTGCGAGATGAACCCCCTCGCGGCGCGGCTCGTGGGCATCGACCCCCGGCGGCTGCGCACGGCCGTGTTCGCCGCCGCGGCCGGCCTGGCCGCGCTGGCGGGCGCCACCCTGGCGCCCATCACCTTCGCCACCCCCGACGTCGGCTTCGGCCTCGGCCTCAACGCCTTCGCCGCCTGGGTGCTGGCCGGGGTGACGTCCGTGGGCGGCGCGGTGCCCGCGGGCCTGGGCATCGGGATCGTGGAGGCGCTCGCGCGCGGCTACGTCCCCGAGGGCGCGCGCCCCCTACGTCGACGCGATCCCCTTCCTCGTCCTCATCCTCGTGCTCCTGCGCAAGCCGGGGGGCCTGGCCCGCTCGGCCCAGGTCCGCGTCGTGTGAGGCGCCTCGCCGCCCCCGCGGCCGCCGTGGCCCTCGTGCGACGATGCCCCTGTGGCTGCCCGCCACGGGCTTCCTCACCGTGTCAAGCGGGGTGTCCATGGCCCTGCTGACGATCACCACCGCGGGCCTCGTGGTCCTCCTGGGCCACGCCGGGCAGCTCTCCCTGGGCCAGAACGCCTTCTACGGGATCGGGATGTACGGCACGAGCGTGCTCACGGTGAAGGCCGGCTGGTCACCGTGGCCGGCGCTCGCCGTCTCCCTCCTGGCGGCGGTCCTCCTCGCGGTGCTCGTGGGCGTGCCCACCTTCCGGCTGCGCGGCCAC
>JALYMN010000541.1 GCA_030773675.1 Actinomycetota bacterium | reverse complement strand
GACTCGAGCAGGTTGCGCGCCATCACCGGCAGCATGACGTTGAGCTCGAAGTTGCCGCTGGCGCCGGCGAAGGCGATGGCGGCGTCGTTGCCGACCACCTGCGCGACGACCATGCACGTCGCCTCGGGGATGACTGGGTTCACCTTCCCGGGCATGATCGACGAACCGGGCTGCAGGTCGGGGAGCAGGAGCTCGCCGAGCCCGGCGCGCGGGCCCGAGCCCATCCAGCGCAGATCATTTGCGATCTTGAACAGGCCCACGGCGATCGTGCGCAGCTGCCCGCTCGCCTCGACCAGCCCGTCGCGCGCGCCTTGCGCCTCGAAGTGGTCGCGGGCCTCGGTGAGCGGCAGCCCGGTCGCCGCGGCGACCTCCGCGATGACCCGGGCGCTGAAGCCGGGCGGGGTGTTGATGCCGGTGCCAACGGCGGTGCCGCCGAGCGGCAGCTCGGCGAGGCGGGGGAGCGAGGCCTGCAGCCGCTCGACGCCGTATCGGACCTGCGCGGCGTAGCCGCCGAACTCCTGCCCGAGCGTCACCGGGGTGGCGTCCATGAGGTGCGTGCGGCCGGACTTCACCACCGTCGCCCACTCGTCGCGCTTGCGCTCGAGCGAGGCTGCGAGGTGCTCCAGCGCCGGCACCAGGTCGTTGACGACCGCGCTCGTCGCCGCGATGTGGATGGACGACGGGAAGACGTCGTTGCTCGACTGCGAGGCGTTGACGTGGTCGTTGGGGTGCACCGGGCTGCCGAGCCGCTCGGTCGCCAGCGTGGCGAGCACCTCGTTGGTGTTCATGTTGCTGCTCGTCCCGGAGCCGGTCTGGAACACGTCGACCGGGAAGTGGGCGTCCCACCGCCCCTCGGCCACCTCGGCGGCGGCCTCCTGGATCGCCTGCGCCATGTCGGCCGGGAGCACCCCGAGCTCGGCGTTCACCTTGGCGGCCGCGGCCTTGATCCGCGCGAGCGCCTCGATGTGCGCACGCTCGATGCGCTGCCCGCTGACCGGGAAGTTCTCCACGGCCCGCTGCGTCTGCGCGCGGTACCTCGCGTCGGCCGGGACCCGGACCTCGCCCATGCTGTCGTGCTCGGTGCGCCACTCCTGCGTCTGCGTCATCCGCCGATCCTGGCAGAGCGCGGACGGCGGCCCCGGCCCCCCTTGTGCCCCGGCGCGGACACACGGTAGGAAGCCGCACCCTCCGCCTCACCCCCAGGGACCACACCGTGCACCCACGGCTCCGCCGCGTCCTGCTCGCCGCCACCGCCCTCGCGGTCGCGCTGCCCGGCACCGCTCTCGCCCACGACGAGGACCACCCCGGGCGCTACATCCCCAGCCCGGAGAGCGCCAGCCACAACCTCAAGCTGCTGGCCTCGTCCGACAAGACGGCCGTCGCCCCGACGTACCGCAACTCCGACCTCGCCTTCAAGGGCGACCTCGTCTTCGCCGGCAACTACGAGGGCTTCCGCGTCCTCGACGTCAGCGAGCCGGAGTCGCCCCGCGTGCTCGCCGACGTGCCCTGCGCCGGAGCGCAGCACGACGTGTCCGTGCACGGGGACCTGCTGTTCCTGTCGGTCGACGCGCCGCGCACCGCGCCCGGCTGTGACAGCGCCCCGGTCGCCACGGGCGCGCCCGGCTGGGAGGGCATCCGCATCTTCGACGTGTCCGACCCGCGCTCGCCCGTCTACCGCGGCGCCGTCGCCACCGACTGCGGCTCGCACACACACACCCTCGTGCCGCAGACCGACCGCGCGCTGCTCTACGTCTCGTCCTACCCGGCCGGCAACCTCGGGACCTCGCCCTACGGCAACAGCTGCGCCCGCACCACCGCGGACGGCGGCCAGGGCCACAGCAAGATGAGCATCGTCTCCGTGCCGCTCGCCGCACCGGAGCGGGCCGAGGTCGTGGCTCAGCCGCAGTTCGAGCTCAAGGACTTCAACCGCCTCGCGGGCTTCCGCGGCTGCCACGACGTCACCGTCTTCACCGGCCTGCAGCGGGCCGCGGCCGCGTGCCTGTCCGAGGCGCAGATCTGGGACATCAGCGACCCGCTCAAGCCGACGACCCTGGCCCGGGTGCACAACCCGCACGTGCAGATCTGGCACAGCGCCGCCTTCACCTGGGACGGCAAGGTCGTCGCGCTCGGCGACGAGGCCGGCGGCGGCGGCGCGCCGTTCTGCCGGGCCCGCGACGCCTCGACCGTCGGCGCGATGTGGTTCTACGACCTCGCCTCGCTGCGGACGACGGACGCCACGACGCAGGCCACGCCGCTCGGGCACTGGAAGACCCCGCGGGTGCAGGGCGACGCCGCCAACTGCACGACGCACAACTTCAACATCCTGCCGGTGGCGGGGCGCTACGTCGCCGTCGCCTCCTCCTACTCGGCGGGCACCAGCGTCGTCGACTTCACCGACCCGGCGAGGGCCGTCGAGGTCGCCCACAACGACCCGCACGGCGCGAACACCTGGTCGTCGTACTGGCACGACGGGTTCGTGTACACCAACGACAGCGGCCGCGGCGTCGGCGTGATGCTGTTCAGCGACCGCCTGCGCGCCGGCGTGCGCAAGCTGGGCGTGCAGAATCCGCAGACGCAGCAGGAGCTCGTGCTGCCGAGCGCCCGCGGCTGACGCCGTCCCCGGCTCCACCGCCACCCCGTCCGGACCCGTCCGGCGGGGTGGTGGCGTGTCAGCGGGGGCGCCGGCGGACAGCCTGGGACCGTGACGAGCACGCGGGGCGTCCGCGCCCGGCTGGACGCCGCCCGGGTGCGCGTGCGTGACAGCACCTGGTCGGTCGGCCAGTGCGCGCTCGCCGCCGGGGTCGCCTGGTACGCCGCCACCACGCTGCTCGGCCACCCCCGGCCGTTCCTCGCCTGCGTGGCGGCTGTGGTCTGCCTCGGCGTCCGGGCCGGGCAGCGGCTGCGGCGGGTCGGCGAGCTCGCCGTCGGCGTGACGGTCGGGGTGGCGGTCGGCGACCTGCTGGTCGGGCAGATCGGCACCGGCGTGTGGCAGATCTCGCTCGTCGTCGGCGTGGCGCTGTTGCTCGCGGTCGCCCTGGACGGCGGCCCGCTCATCGTCGCGCAGGCCGGCCTGCAGGCGGTCTTCGTGCTCGCGCTGCCCCGCGAGCCCGGCGGCGACCTGGCCCGCTGGGAGGACGCCCTCGTCGGCGG
>JALYMN010000540.1 GCA_030773675.1 Actinomycetota bacterium | reverse complement strand
GCGCAGCGGGGCGGGCGGGCGGGGGCGGCGGCGTCCGGGGGCAGCGGCGGCAAGGGGCTGGGGCGGCCGAGAAGGAACCCCTGCCCCCAGGTCGCCCCCAGCTCGACCGCCCGGCGCAGGTGCCGGGCGGTCTCGATGCCCTCGGCCACGACAGTGCTCCGGGCGCGTCCGGTCCAGGCCTCGACGGCGCGCAGCGTCGCCCGCTGACCCGCGTCGAGGTGCTCGCCGAGCAGGGACGCGTCGAGCTTGACGACGTCCGGCTCGACCACCGGCAGGAGCGCCACCCCGTCGGAGTTGGCGCCGACGTCGTCGAGCGCGACCTCCCACCCGAGCTCGCGCAGCGTCGCGACGACCTGCAGCAGCTGCGCGGGACGGCGCAGGAGCGACCGCTCGGTCAGCTCGACGACCACCCGCAGCGACCGGTGGGCCCGCCGCCAGTGGGGCACGAGGTCGACGGGGCAGGCCGACCCGAGCGTCTCGGGCTCTGCGTTGACGAACAGCCGCCAGGACGGGCAGCGGGCGCTGTGCAGCGCGTCGGAGAAGGCGGTGCAGCGGCACGCCCAGTCCAGCTCCGCCGTGCGCCCGGCGGCCCGCGCCGCCGCGAACAGGACGCCCGGGTTCTCCAGCCGGGTGCCCGCCGGCCCCCGGCTCAGCGCCTCGTGGCCGACGACGCGCCCGGTGCGCAGGTCGACGAGGGGCTGGAAGAGCACGGTGAGCCGGCGCCGGTCGAGCGCCTCGTGGAACAGCGCGTCGCCGGCGCGTCTGGGCGGCGCGGGCTCCCGGCGCGGAGACACCGTCCGGTGCATCCTCGTCATGCACGTCCCGTCTGTCCACGACCTGTGGCTACCCGCTGTGTCCTGAGCGTGACGCAGCGCCAGAATCTGCGCCAGACCGGTTGGCAACCATCACCCGGTTGCCAGGACCTCGGCAGGCCGTCGTCGCGTCCTCCCCTTGTCGCGGAGCGCCGCCGACACGCCGCGGGGGCCCTCCGCCGCCCGCACGACCGCGCCCGCCGGCGGTCGCCCCCTGCGAGAGCGGGTGCCAGACTGCGGCGCCGAGCGACCCGGAGCGTCCGGGCCCGACCGGGGAGGACCGTGGACGGCGACACGACGGCAGGCAGGCTGGGCACGGCCCTGACCGAGCTGCTGCGCGGGGCGCACCTGGTCGCGCCGGACGCCCTGCCGGACCTGGTCGCCCGGGCCGGGCGCCTGCTCGGCGCCGGCGAGACGGTCCTCTACCTCGTGGACTACGAGCAGCTCGTGCTCACCCCTGTCGTGGGGGCGGATGTCGGGCCGCGCGAGCAGCAGTCCGTCGAGGGCTCGGTGGCGGGTCGCGTGTTCCGCAGCACGGAGCCGCTCGAGATCGAGGCCGGGCCGTCCCGGCGCTTCTGGGTGCCGCTGCTGGACGGCGTGGAGCGGCTCGGCGTGCTGGAGGTGCTCGTGCGCACCGAGGGCCGCCCGCTGGCCGCCGAGCTCCGCTCCGGCCTGGCCCAGTTCGCACACCTCACCGCCGAGCTGCTCGTCAGCAAGACGGCCTACACCGACGCCTACGAGTGGGTGCGCCGCAAGGCCCCCATGACGCTGGCGGCAGAGCTGCAGCACAGCCTGCTGCCCCCGCTGACCTTCGGGACCGACCGGATCGTCGTCTCGGGGCAGCTGTCCCCGACGTACGAGGTCGGCGGGGACGCGTTCGACTACGCGCTGGACGGCAACGTCGCCCACCTGGCGATCTTCGACGCGCTGGGGCACGGGCTGCTGTCCAGCCTGCTGGCGCACCTGGCCGTGGCGGCCTACCGCAACGGGCGCCGCGCCGGGCTGGACCTTGCGCACACGGCCCAGGCGGTCGACCGGACGCTGTCGGAGACGTTCGGGGCGGAGCGGTTCGTCACCGCCGTGCTCGCGCAGCTCGACATCGACACCGGACAGCTCCGCTGGATCAACGCCGGCCACCCCGAGCCGATGCTCCTGCGCGCCTCGCACGTCGTGAAGGAGCTGGCCGCCTCGCCGGCCCTGCCGCTCGGGCTCAACGACCTCACCGGCAGCCCCGCGGAGGAGGCGTTCGTCGTCGCGCACGAGGGGCTGCAGCCGGGCGACCGCCTCCTGCTGCTCACCGACGGCGTCGACGAGGCCCGCGACGCGAACGGCGAGTTCTTCGGCCGGGAGCGGCTCGCCGAGCTGGCGGCGCGCGAGTCGGCGTCCGGGCTGCCCACGCCGGAGGTGCTGCGCCGGCTCCACCTCGCCGTGCTCCGCTCGCAGACGGCCGGACTGCAGGACGACGCCACGACCGTGCTCGTCGAGTGGCTGACCGGCAGGGGCGCACAGCTCGCCC
>JALYMN010000539.1 GCA_030773675.1 Actinomycetota bacterium | reverse complement strand
CGCGACAGCCGCGCCGCCAAGAAGGAGCTCGCCCGGCGCGAGCGGGAGCTGGCCCGGCTCGAGCAGCGCGAGCAGAAGCTGCTCGCCCGCCTCGCCGAGCAGGCCGCCGACCACGCGGCGGTGCTCGAGCTCGACGCGGAGCTCCGCGCACTGCGCGAGGACAAGACCGCCGCCGAGGACGCCTGGCTGGAGCTGTCCGACCAGGTGTAGCGGGCCGCTGCCGGCGCTGGGCCCGCTTCTCGCGCTGTTCACGTCTTCCCCGGCTTGCACGACCCCTGCGCTAGGAGGCGGACCAGGTCGTCCGCATCCCTCGCCGTGTCGGCTGAGGGGTCAGGGGTCCGTCCGCGAGGAGCGCAGGCCGGAACACGAGCCCGGAGATGACCCGGCGAGCGCGCCGTACAGGGCGCCGAGGACGACGGCGAGGCCTGCGCTGCCCCGGGATGCGGTCACGGCAGCGCCGGTACCCGCCCCACGGTCCGGCCGCGCTCCCGCAGCAGCCGGGCCAGGGTGACGGCGTCGCGGACGGCGGCGCCGCCGGGGTCGTTGTTGGTGTAGACGAAGACGTCCTCGTCGTCGTCCCATGTCTCGCACAGGCGGTCGGCCCAGGCGGCGAGCACCGGCTCGTCGTACGGCCAGACCTGCTCGCCTCCGCCGAGGTGCAGCCGCAGGTAGCCCCAGCCCGCGGTGCGCCACAGCGGTGCGACCGGCGTCGACGCCCGGTCGGCCCAGCACAGCGCCGCCCCGCGCCCGGTCAGCACCTCCCGCAGCTCCGGCACCCACCAGCTGTCGTGCCGCGGCTCCACCGCCACCCGCGTGCCCGGCGGGAAGCAGCGCAGGCAGCCGTCGAGCAGCGCGACGTCGGCGCGCAGGGTGGGCGGCAGCTGCAGCAGGAGGGCCCCGGTCCTGGTGCCGAGCCCGACCACCCGGTCGAGCAGCCGGGCCACCGGCTCCTCGGGCTCGCGCAGCCGCTTGACGTGCGTGAGGAAGCGGCTGGCCTTGACCGTGACGACGTAGTCCGCCGGGGTGCGCGCGGCCCAGTCCTCGAAGACCGTGCGCGCGGGCAGGCGGTAGAAGGCGTTGTTCACCTCGACGGTGCCGAACACCGCCGCGTGGTGCTCGAGCCACCGCCGCTTCGGCAGGCCGGTCGGGTAGAGGTGCCCGCGCCACGAGTCGTACTGCCACCCGGACGTCCCGACGAGGAACGGCATGCGGGCGGACTACCCGGCCAGCGGCCGGACACCTGCGGCTCGTCGCGCGTCAGCGCCGTCACCTGATCGCAACGCGTCACCCGAGCGGCCGCGGGAACCCCTCCTGCACGACCACCCGCAGGTCGCACCCTTCCCCATAGCATGGAGGACTCCCATGGACACCGACCGCACCCGGGGCGCCACCCGCTCGGTCAATCGCACCGTGGCCGTCGGCTTCGGCGCGGTCTACACGCTCGTCGGCCTGGCCGGCTTCCTGGTCAGCGACACCTTCGTGGGTCGCACCGACGACCTGCTGCTCGGCTTCATGGTCAACAACCTGCACAACATCGCCCACCTGCTCATCGGCGTGGCGCTGCTCGCGGCGTCCCGCACGCACGCCGCCGCGCGCTCGGCCAACCTGGCCATCGGCGTGGCCTACCTCGGGCTCGCCGTCGTCGGGCCGTTCCTGACCGGCACGAACGCCAATATCCTCGCGCTCAACAACCCCGACCACGTGCTGCACCTCCTGTCGGGGGCGCTGCTAACCGCCGTGGCCGTCCTGGCCGACAAGAGCACCACCGCGCGCAGCCGCGTCTGACCGCACGGGCCACCACGGCCCCCGTTCCGGGTCCGGGACGGGGGCTGTCTGCTGTCCGTGGCGCGGCCCTGCGGGTGGTCTCAGGTGGCCGGGGTCACCCGGCGCCCGTCCAGGCGCTCCCGGCTCGGCCAGCGGACGTCGTACGCCCAGCCGAGCCGCTCGAAGCCCCGGATCAGCTCCGCGCTGGTGTCGATCTGCCAGCGGTCGACGCCGTGCCGCGCGGCCGTCGGGTCGGCGTGGTGCAGGTTGTGCCAGCTCTCGCCCATCGAGATGAGTGCGAGCGGCCACACGTTGGTGCTCCGGTCGCGGGTGCGGAACGGACGCTCCCCGAAGGTGTGGCAGATCGAGTTGATCGACCACGTGGCATGGTGCAGCACCGCCATCCGGACGACGCTGCCCCAGAAGAACGCGGTCGCGGCCCCGGCGAGCGCGCTGTCACCGACCGCCCAGGCCCATGCGGCGCCGACGCCGGCCGGGAGCGTCAGGCTCACCAGCACCAGCACCGGGAACAGCCGGTCCACCCGGGCGATGTCGCGGTCGGCGAGCAGGTCGGGCGCGAACCGCGCCTGGTCGGTCTGCTCGATGTCGAACAGCCACCCGATGTGCGCGTGCCACAGGCCCTTGCAGAGAGCCCAGAAGCTGGTGCCGTATCGCCAGGGGCTGTGCGGGTCGCCGTCCTTGTCGCTGTAGGCGTGGTGCCGGCGGTGGTCGGCCACCCACCGCGTCACCGGGCCCTCGACGGCCATGCTGCCCGCGACGGCCAGCGCGACCCGCAGCCCGCGCCCGGCCTTGAAGGAGCCGTGGGTGAGATAGCGGTGGAAGCCCACCGTGATCCCGTGGCCGGTCACGGCGTAGAAGACGGCGGAGATCACCACGTCCCGCCAGGACAGCAGGCCGCCCCAGGCCACGAACCCGCCCGCGAGCAGGGCCAGGAACGGCACGGCGATGAACAGGGCGAGCGCCACCTGCTCGGCCCTGGCCCTGAATCGGGTCCGGGGTACCGCCTGCAGCGGGCGCGTCGTGTCCTGCGCCACCGGCACGGTGGTGGTGGGCGCGTCGGGATCGCCGGCGTTGCCGAGCCCGGCCTCCCGGTCCAGCGGAGTGGTGGTCACGGGCGTCCTCGCAGGCTGCAGGGGCAGGGCAGGGGCCAGACGGTACGACGCGTCCCGCCCGGGGGCGGGCGGGACGCCGGCAGCCGTCAGGCGCCGGACCTGCCGCCGCGCCGCCGCGCGGTGGCCAGCACCACCAGGAGCAGCAGCAGGCTCAGGCCCGCCACGGCGAGCAGCACGGCGCCCTGCATCCCCGACGCCTCGCGGCGCAGGAACGAGACCGCACGGGGCTGCGGCTGGGCCCTGTTCGCAGCCGCCGGCAGGTTGCCGGGCGCCTGGCTCGAGCGCAGGGCGTCCGCCGCGCGGTCGCCCGCCTGGCCGGCCCGCTCCGCAGC
>JALYMN010000538.1 GCA_030773675.1 Actinomycetota bacterium | reverse complement strand
GTAGGCGATGTCTCCCGCGACCGCCACCTTGCAGTGCGTCGCCTGTGCTGGCTCAGCCACGACAACGGTCCCGGCAGCCATCACCGCCAGAGCTGCCGCAGCGAGCAGTGGCTTTCTCATGCTGATCTCCTCAGAGCGGTGAGCTGCAGTCTCATGGCGGTGGTGCCCCCGGCGATGCAGCAACGCTGTCGCTCGACAGCTCCACTGGGGGAGCAGGGTCCTGCCCGGATGTTCACCCGTTTCCCTCGCGGGGTCAACTGCTCCGGCGAGCAGTCCCGCTGCGCTGGGCGCGCTAGGGCCGAGGGCCCCACGCGGCGGTCGTCACAGGCTGATCACCCAGCCGCCGGAACTGGGCCGGGCCGAGGACAGTCCGTGCAGGGCGAGCGCTGCCGCGGGCTAGGACCGTCGGGCTTGTGCGGTGAACGGGGTGCCGCAGGCGGGTCACAGGGAGGGATGGGGCTCACCTCGCCGCCTTGCAGTCCGACGAGACTGGCAGGGCATGTCCTCGCCCCACCTCGGGGAGCTTGACGGCAACCCGTTCACCGCGGTCTCAGGGACTGCTGCCACATCTCGTCCCGCAGCCGCCGCAACTCGGTGCCGTGCTCTGCCTGGTAGGCCGCGAGCACCTCTGTGCTCTGCTCCTCGGTCGTGCAGGCTGCCAGACGACGGCTGAGAACCTGCCCGGCAGCGTGCAGCTCCTCAAGCAGGCGGCTCTCCTGACCGGTGTGCCAGCCGTGCTGATCAGACCAGCAACGTCGGGCGGCGCGCCACTGGGACAGTGCGGCGGTCTCGTCCCGCGCTGGCCACTGCGAGGCGTCGAATGTCAGCAGCTCGCCGGGTGTTGTAAGAGGACCGACGGGGGCGGTCACGGCGTCCAACTCCGGCGCCACGCCTCGAACTCCGCCCGGCGAGCAAGAGCGCGGGCCACCGCAGCGCGCCGGTCCGGCATTTCAACGATCGAGCGCAGCTCGGCCCTGTTCGCGGCGGCGAGCACGTCACTAAGCGGAACACGACGAGACTCCGCCAGGGACGCCAACGCTGGCAGCCGGCTGCCACCAGCCCGGGCCTGCTGATCGACCTCATGAGCGAGCCTGGCGGCATGCCGCTCGAGGTCCCGACGCGCGATGTCCTCAGCCCGGCGGCTCACGCGGCCTTCCTCGAATAGACCGTCACCGCTTCTCGATCCACTAGCCATGAGCGACCGACCTTCCGGGCGAGCCCGTCGTGCTGCCAGTCCGCTGCGAGCTGGCAGACCCTGCGTTCGGAGACGCCGAGCAGCGCCGCTGCCTGCGTCGTCGACAAGTCCTCACTTGTCGAGCGTGACGTCACTTCCGCTGCCGCCGCTTCCGCGCTGCTGGCGGCGGAAGTGCTGCGCTTCTGCCAGTAGGCCGCGGCGACCTGCACCGCGGCGTGGAACTGCTCGACCTCGCGGGCCTGCTCCGGTGACATCACCTTGAGGTACGACGACAGGTGACGACGCAGGATGACGTCCACGACGAACGCCGGCCAGCCGGCCACCTGCACGCCCAACAGCGGCTCGCTCACAGCGCCACGCTGGCCAGCACGTCGTACGACACGGACTGGCCGGCGTGCGCCCGGGAGAGGGCGATCACCAGCGCGATCGAGGCGTCGATCTTCCGCCTGGACCTGCCCTTGCTCAACGTCCAGCCCTGGTCGGACACCCGCTGCGCGGCGCTCAGGACGTGGTCCGTCAACGTCGGGTTGCCGTCGTGCCGGACACCCCGGCCGACGATCTGCTCGTACGCCAGCGAGCACGCCGGCACCATGCGGCTGCGGCTCTGCGGGAACTCGAGCATCGGCAGCCCGTCGTCGGCGAGCGCCTGCGCGGAGCGTTCGAAGTACGCCGGGTCGTACGCGAACTCCCGGACGTTGTGCTGGCGGTGCAGCTCGCGCAGGTACTGCTCGACCCCGGCGACGTCGACGTTGCCGCCCCGCGGTGGCGCCCACACCTTCGGCAGCACCTGAGCGACGCCGGCCGCGTCGAGCTGCACCAGGACGACGGCGATGCTGTCGTTCTTCAGCGCCATGTCCACCCCGACGTAGCTCGGACGGGCCGGGTCGA
>JALYMN010000537.1 GCA_030773675.1 Actinomycetota bacterium | reverse complement strand
TCGCGGGCAAGCCCGGCCGGCCCCGCCAGAAGCCCGACGTTGTCCTCGCCGACCGCGGCTATGACCACGACAAGTACCGGCGGCTGCTGTGGGCGCGAGGCATCAAGCCGGTCATCGCCCGCCGCGGCACCCAGCACGGCTCGGGCCTCGGCACGACGCGTTGGGTCGTCGAGCGCGGCTTCGCGCACCTGCACAACTTCCGGCGCCTCAGGATCCGCTACGAACGCGACCCTGCCATCCACACCGCCTTCCTCAGCCTCGCCTGCGCGATCCTCTGCTGGCGCCGCCTCACCGCATTGTGAAAGACCTTCTAACGCTCGTGGACGCGCGCTATCAGCTCGAGACCGAGGGTCGCGTGCGGCTCACCCCTTGTTCGCAGGAGTTGCGGTCCGAGGACATCGGGAAGGCCCTTCAGCCGGCGTAGAGGACTATCCGAGCCGGGCTTCGGGGGGCGTCATGCCCCGCGATCCTAGACCCGGCGCGATTTTCGCTGGCCCTCTCGCCCCGATCGCCCCCACGAGGCTCGCGCCCCGCCGATAGGGTTTGCGGGGTGGAACGGTCCGAGGACTCGCAGGCGGCGGGCAGCCCAGTCCTCGCGGCCGTGTCGCACGCGATGGTCGCGCTCCACAAAGAGCAGTTTGGGCGCGGCGCCACAAAGGTCCGGACGTATTTCGCAGGGCCCGACATACTCGTCACCTTGATGGAAGAAGGGCTGTTGCCCGCAGAGCGAGTGATGGTCGGCTTGGGAGAGCAACAGCGCGTTCGCGAGAACCGGCTGTTTTTCCAGGTCGTCACCCGGGAGCGGTTCGTCGCCGAGATCGAGCGGATCACCGGCCGAAGTGTCCGGTCGTTCCTGAGTGCCACCGACCCAGACCGCGACGTCGTGATTGAGGTCGCGGTCCTGGAGCCGCGCGAGTCACGCGGCGACGACGGCGGCGGCGGCGCGTTGACTACGGAGCGCGCAGGCGAGCCTGGTCAGGATCGTTAGGTCGGCGTGCAGCCGGACCCGGTCAAGCCCCCGGACCCGAAGCGGGGCGAGCGCCCAGTCGTGCTTTAGGCGTCCGAACTCGCGCTCGACGGCGGCGCGGCCCCTGTAGAGCTTCCGCCACCGTGCGCTCTCGCGCGGGATGAGCGGGTGCAGCCGGTCGGCCTTGACCCAACGTGACGCGGGCTGGCACGCGCCGATTGGGCAGCGCCACTTGCTCGCGCCGCGCTTCGCGTCGGCTCCGGCGAAGGTCCACTCGCCGTGGTCGCACGTTGGGGGCTTGTGGTCGCCGCGCTCGACCGCGCCGGTCTGACCGAGCGGGATGATCGGGTGGACGTCGCGGGCCTCGCAGCCGTCGTAGATCGGGCCGACGTCGTAGCCCTTGTCCATCGCGCACGTCTCGACGGCGAACCCGCGCTCCCGCGCGGTGTCGATGAGCGGTAGGGCGTGGACTGACTCGTTGTCCCGCGCGGTGCGGGCTTCCCAAGCGCGCGGGAGCCCAGTGGTCGTGCAGACGGCCATGTCGACCTTGTAGCCGTAGAACCCGCCGCCCTTGCGGGTGGACACGGATTGACATCAGCCCTCAGGCGGTCGAGATCATGAAGCTCCGCCTTCACAAACTCGGCGCCAGCCCCAAGATCATCGGTGTCCCGACGAGCGTGGATGAACTCCGTCGGTGGGGCCGTTCGAGTTTCAGCACTGGATTGTGCAGCGCGTCACGGGCACTCCCTCTCCGCGACGTACACGACATGGGAGTCGACGGTTACTCCTTCTTCGAGCAGCTTCCGATTCAGGTCAAGCAGCGCGAGCGCGTGGGGCGCAACGACGTAGACAACTTCGAGACGGCCATCGAACGCGCGCACAAGCACAAGGGCTACATCGTCGCCTTCAGTTTCGCCCGGACCGCGTACGAAGAAGCCGCACGCGCGAAGCGCGAAGGGCGCGTTGAGGTTGTGCTCGTCAAGGTCGAGGATGTCGTGCGCGTGGGCGACCTAATCGACTCTGCTGACCGCGAGGGCCGCCCGCCCGATCTCTCGAAGATCACGCCCGATCTGATGGGGCTGTTCAAGGCGCTCCAGCAGCCGGTCGGCCAGCGCCCGTACTACGCCCCGCCGCGTGAGGACACGAAGCCTTCGGCTGAGGACTTGATCGGAAGCGCGCGGAGTCGGCGCGCCGCATCCCAGCAACGCCTCCCGGTGGGGTAAGCCGTGCCCCATCTTGAGGTAGCCGTCATGCGCCACCCCGCGGAATCCCCCGTCCCGACTGGCCCGGCGAGTTTCGCCGATCCCTCCTAGGCGGGGACCGCGAGCAGCTCGTCGGCGAGCCCGCGCAGGTCGGCGTCGAGGTGCCCGCAGAGCACGTCGCGCAGCAGCGCCCGCAGGTGGACGCCGAGCTCGAGGACGAGGCCCTCCGTGGCGGGCTGGGCCGGCGCGATCCCGGCCACGACCGCGCGCTCGAGCGCGACGGCCTGCGCGGCCCGCTCGGCCAGGCCGGCCCGCTCGTCCTC
>JALYMN010000536.1 GCA_030773675.1 Actinomycetota bacterium | reverse complement strand
CGGCGGCGACGAGGGCGGCGACGGCCGCGGCGACGCCAGCGGGGGGACCGCTCGGTTCTCCCCCGCCGGCGCTCACAGGTCGCCGACTCCCGCCTCGCGCAGCGCGCGCACGGTCTGCTCGAGGGCGATGAGCTCGGCGAACAGCCGGCCGTACTGCTCGGCCTCCTCGACCGGGTTGACTCGTTGCAGGCGCGGTTTGAGCTCGGCGATGCGGCGGCTCACGGCGAACTCCTTCAGGCGCTGCAGCACCGCGGTGGCGTAGCGGGTGTCCGGCTCGCCGTCGGTGCGCAGCGGCTCGACGGCGAGCGCGGCGACCTCGCGGCGGGCGTCGTCGTCCGGGGCGACCTCGCGGAGCAGGCCGACCCAGCCCTCGCCGCCCGCCTGCCCCGCCGTTCCACCGGCGAGCAGCACCAGGCGGTGCGCAGCGCGCAGTCCGGGGTCGGTGAAGACGTCTTCGTCGAGGTCGTCGTACAGCGGCGCCACGAGCACCGGCGCCTGGACGGCGAGCTTGACCGCCTCCCGCTCGACCTGGACGGCGACCTCGTCGCGGCTCGGCGGCCGCTGCGCCGGACGGCGCTGCGCCGGCGGGCGCGCCTCGCCCGAGAGCTCCCCGACCCGCCCGGCGACGAGCTCGACCTCCATGCCCAGCCAGCCGGCGAGGCGCCGCGCGTACTCGGGCCGCAGCGCCCGGTCCTTGATCTTGGCGACGAGGGGGGCGGTGGCGGCGAGGGCCTGCACCCGGCCCTCGGCGGTCTCGAGGTCGTAGCGGGCGAGCAGCGAGCGCAGCGCGAACTCCACCAGCGGCACCCGCGAGGCGACGAGGTCGCGCACCGCGGCGTCGCCCTTGGCCAGCCGCAGGTCGCACGGGTCGAGCCCGCCTGGCGTGACCGCGACGAAGGTCTGGGTGACGAAGCGCTGGTCGTCGTCGAACGCCTTGAGCGCGGCCTTCTGCCCGGCGGCGTCGCCGTCGAACAGGAACACCACTTCGCCGCGGAGCTCGCCGGAGTCCATGAGCAGCCGGCGCAGCACCGAGATGTGGTCGCTGCCGAACGCGGTGCCGCAGGTGGCGACCGCGGTCGGCACCCCTGCCAGGTGGCAGGCCATGACGTCGGTGTACCCCTCGACGACGACGGCCTGTCGGCGCCGGGCGATCTCCTTCTTGGCGAGGTCGACGCCGTACAGGACCGACGACTTCTTGTAGAGCGGCGTCTCGGGGGTGTTGAGGTACTTGGGGCTGTCGTCGCGCGGGTCGATCGACAGCTTGCGCGCGCCGAACCCGATGACGTCGCCGGGCACGTCGCGGATGGGCCAGACCAGCCGGTCGCGGAACCGGTCGACCGGACCCGACCTGCCGTTGCTCGCGAGGCCCGCGGCGACGAGCTCCTCGCCGGAGAAGCCGAGGCCGCGCAGGCGCTTGACGAGGACGTCCCAGCCGCGAGGGGCGTAGCCCAGCCCGTACGCCGCCGCGGCGTCCGCGTCGAAGCCCCGCTCGGCGAGGAACTGCCGCGCCTGCTGCCCCTCGGGCTCGGCGAGCGCCCGCCGGTAGAACGCGACGGCGTGCTTGTGCGCCTCGACCATCCGGGTGCGCTGGCTGGTCTGCTGCCGCGGCGCGGCGCCGCCCTGCTCGTAGCGCAGCTCGACGCCGTACCGGCCGGCGAGGCGCTCCATGGCCTCGACGAACGACAGCTGCTCGGTCTTGCGGACGTAGCTGATGACGTCGCCGGACTCGCCGCAGCCGAAGCACATGTAATAGCCGACGGCCGGGTTGACGTTGAACGAGGGCGTCTTCTCCTCGTGGAAGGGGCACAGGCCCTTGAGCCGCCCGCCCCCGGCGGAGCGCAGCTGGACGCCGGACTCGACCACCACGTCGGCGAGGGCCGCCCGCTCGCGAACGGCGACGACGTCGTCGTCGCGGATGCGCCCCGCCACTGCCACCTCCGACCTGCCGGAGCGGACGGGTCGCTCCGGCCCGCGGTCGGTCCGGGGCAGCCGCCGGCTCGCCGAGCAGGAGTCTAGGTCCGCAGGCGGGCGTGCAGCGCCGCCGCGGCCGCATCGGTGAGGCTGGCGACGGTGTCGACGACGACCCGCAGCCGGGCGGCGTCCCCGTCGGCCCGCGCC
>JALYMN010000535.1 GCA_030773675.1 Actinomycetota bacterium | reverse complement strand
GTCGTGCGAGGTCCTCGATGGTCTGGTCGCGCTCGGCCACGACATGCTGGTTCTCGTCGTGTGCGCGCTCGAGCGCGAGGTGCGCCTGGTCAAGCCGTCGATACGCCGCGCGGAGCTCCTCGAGCGCGCCGAGAATGCGCAGCGCGCCCGCGAGGGCGATCCACGCCACGGCGGCGATGCCGACCAGAAGCGCCGCGAGGTGGTCAGCCAGCGCGCCGTACAGTGTCACGGACTGCGCTATTCCGAAGGCGGCGGCGAACGCGATGAAAAGCGCGCGCGGACTCACGCTCGGCAGAAGCTCGCGCGCCAGCTTGAGGATTGGCCGGTCGACGCGACAGATCATGGTCGCCGCGGCGAACATCGCGATCACCGCCCCCGTGAACCACAAGAGGCCGGTCCAGCGATCATCGACGTAAGCGTTCTGGGCGGTCAGGTACCCGAACAGGAGGTCGCCTGACGCGGAGAACAGCTGGGCGACGCCGAACAGGCCGACCGGCAGCGGCAGCCCCTGCCAGCGACCGAGAGTGGCCGACCCCACCAGGGTCACCATCATCACGTTGAAGAACGGACGGACCGCGGCGTCGAGCGACGCCGTGGACAGCCCGGTCTCGAAGCGCTGGCCAACGGCGGCGACGGCAACAGCGCTCGCGGCGGCGAAGACGATCGAGTAGTCGAGTGCTGCTTGCCGCAGGTCGAGGGCCTTGCGGACGCCGACCCACGCCCCGGCGACGCCGAAGATCAGCGCAAGGTGCAGAAACGGGGTCCAGAACCCGGGCGGCTCGGGGACTCGCGAGCCGTTCTTGAGGAACGCGACGTACCACAGCAGACTTCCGACCAGCTGCAGCGTGGCGGCGGTGGCAACGAGCAAACCGAAGCGCCGAAGCTCGTCAGGTGCGCGGAGGGCCGCCCACCACACCAGGGGCGGCAGAAACACCAGCGTCGCTGTGAAGACCGTGCTGAGCAGCGGGCTCGGCGCACCGGCCAGCGTCATGGCCCAGTAGATGCCGATCGCGGCACCGGCGGTCAGCGCCATCCACCTGAGCCGACGAGCGTCCCTCTTCTGGGTCGACGCGCTGGGCCGTCCGCCGGTCCTCGACGTCGCGACGGAGAAGGGCCGCCTTCGTCGGCTCAGTCGCTCAGCCGCCATCCCGCGATTTCCCCCGTCCTGGGTCGACAGGTCACGGCTCGCTCAGGTCCCCAACTTCTTCATCAGCAGGAGAAAGGTATCGAGTTTCTTCCCGATCGGCGCGGCGATGGCAGAAGATCTTCAGCGAGCGCGCTATGCTCGCCGCGCTGTGACCCCCTCGCGCACCCCAGACGTGCAGTGGCCGTGGCCGCTCGATGCGGCCGAGGCCGCGGTGGAGCTCCTGCGCGCGCTCGTGCGGATCGACACCTCGAACCCGCCGGGCCGGGAACGTGAGGCGATCAATCTGCTCGGTCGCCTGCTCGCCGGCGCGGGCATCGAGCCGACGATCCTCGCGCGAAACTCCGAGCGCCCGAACCTCCTCGCGCGCGTCCGCGGGCGCGGGCAGGCACCCCCGCTGCTGCTTTACGGCCACGTCGACGTCGTGCCGGCGGCGGCCGACGGCTGGACGCGAGATCCGTTCGCGGGCGATGTCGTCGACGGGCAGGTATGGGGCCGGGGGACGCTCGACATGAAGGGCGGCCTGGCGATGCTCGTCACCGCCTTCGCTCGGGCCGCGACGCAGGAGGACGCGCCGCCCGGCGACCTCCTGCTGGCGGTCAACAGCGACGAGGAGACCGGTGGCCACCACGGCGCGCGGTTCTTGGTCGACGAGCACGCGGGATGGTTCAGCGGAGTGCGGCATGCGCTGAGCGAGTTCGGGGGCTACACGCACCATGTCGGAGGGCGGCGCCTGTATCCGATCCAGGTGGCGCAGAAGCGTCGCTGCGTTCTGCGGGCCACCGTGCGGGGCGCCGGCGGCCACTCGGCCACGCCGCTGCGGGGGCAGACGATGGCCAGGCTCGCGTCCGTCCTGCGAGCTCTTGACCGCAGGCGCCTGCCCGCGCACGTCACCCCCATCGTGCGGGCGATGGTCCTTTCCATGGCGGAGGGCCTGCCCGCGTGGCAGCGGGCGGGGCTGCGGGCGCTCGTGCGTCCTCGGGCCACCGATTCCGTCCTGCGGGTCGCCGGGCCGCTCGCCGCTGACCTCGATCCGCTGTTTCGCAACACCCTGGCCGCCACGGTGGTCTGGGCGGGGGAGGCCCGGAACGTCCTGCCCGCCGCCGCGTCGCTCGAGCTCGACGGCCGGCTGCTGCCCGGGCAGGAGCCCGAGGACCTTGCACGGGAGGCGAGGGCGATCCTTCCGCGCGACGTGACCCTCGAGGTCCTCGAGCGCGACCCGCCTCCCGTGCGGCGTCACCCCGACCTTGAGCTGATGCCGCTGCTCACCCGGGTGCTGCGCGAGGAGGATCCCGCGGGTCACCCGTTCCCGCTGGTGACACCGGGGATGACCGACGCTCGCATCTATGACGCGCTCGGCATCCAGACCTACGGCTTCTTGCCGATGCGCTTGCCCCCCGGACTCATGCCGCGCCTGCTGCACGCCGTGGACGAGCGTGTGCCGGTGGCCGCGCTCGACGCCGGGGCCCGGGCGCTCGAG
>JALYMN010000534.1 GCA_030773675.1 Actinomycetota bacterium | reverse complement strand
CGAGTTCGCGACCATGATCAAGCGGACGGACGACCGGCAGCAGGTGCCGACCCCGCGGCTGACGGACCGCGAGATGGAGGTGCTCAAGCTCGTCGCGAAGGGGCTCAACAACCGCGACATCGCCAAGCAGCTGTTCATCAGCGAGAACACGGTGAAGAACCACATCCGCAACATCCTGGAGAAGCTGCAGCTGCACTCCCGGATGGAGGCCGTGGTCTACGCGGTGCGCGAGAAGCTGCTCGAGATCACCTGACCGAGCGGGACTGCTCAGGTGCACCGTCCGGCAAGGTCTCGATGACCCGGGCGAACAGCACCAGATCGCGCGCTCGGCCCTCCCGGTCGTGGCCGGCAGCGCGCAGCAGGCCCTCCCGGGACATGCCCGCCTTGCTCGCCGCGCGCTGCGAGCCGAGGTTGTCCACGTCGACGTGCGCCTCCACCCGGGTCCAGCCGAGCGTGGAGGCCCAGTCGGCCACCAGCCGGGCCGCACGGCCGGCCACTCCCCGGCCGCGGGCGGACGGCGCGGTCCACCAGCCCAGCTCCGGAGCCGCGCGCGGCCCCCGGGGGATGAGGGCCACGTAGCCGACAACCTGCCCGTCCTCGACCACGGCGAGGTCGGCGCAGGTGCCCTCGACCCAGCGCCGCGGGTACTGCTCCTCCAGCGTCCAGCGCGCGGCCTCGTCGGTGAACGGCACGGCGACCGGGACCCAGCGGGCGGTCTCCGGGTCGCCGGCCCCGGCTGTCAGCGCCGCGCGGTCGTCCGGGCGCCAGCGGCGCAGGACCAGCCCCTCACCGGACAGGTCGCGCCAGGCACCGAACGCCCGCCGGTCGCGCACCTCGTCGCGCACGAGCAGGCTGCCGGTCCAGGCGTCGAGCCGCACGCCGCGGTGCAGCAGACCGGCGCGCAGCGTGCCCTCCACCGTGAACCCGGCCTTCTCGGCGACCGCCCGGGACGCGACGTTGCCGACGGCGGCCCGCCACAGCACCCGCTGCAGGCCGAGCGCTCCGAAGCCCCAGCGGCAGACCGCGCCGACGGCGTCCGTCGTGACCCCGCGGCCGCGGGCCTCCGGCGTCGTCCAGTAGCCGACCTCCGCGCTGCCGTCGACGAGGTCCATCAGCCCGACCGAGGCGAGCAGCCGGCCGCTGGTAGCGTCCAGGACGGCGAACAGGGCGGCGGTGCCCTCGGCAGCCGCGGGGCGACAGCTCGCCGACGAAGGTGCGCGCGTCCTGCTGGGTGTACGGCGACGGGACGGTCGTCCAGCGCTGGATCTCGGGGTCCACGCATGCGGCGAGCACCGCGGGTGCGTCGTCCGGCTGCCACGGCCGCAGGTGCAGACGCCCGGCCGTGATCTCCGTGGGCTCCATCGCGCCACCCTGCCAGCCCGGCCGCTGCGCCTACGATTGCGCCAGACGGCGATCACGCCCTGCGACGAGCCGAGAGAAGGTCCTGACCAGTGGTCCTGCAGCGCATCCTGCGTGCTGGTGAAGGCAAGATCCTCAAGCGCCTGAGGGGCATCGCCGACGCGGTCAACGGGGTCGAGGAGGACTTCCTCGCGATGACCGACGCCGAGCTGCGCGCGGAGACCGACGTCTTCCGGCAGCGGCTGCAGGACGGCGAGACCGTCGACGACCTGCTCGTGGAGGCGTTCGCGGTCGCCCGCGAGGCGGCCCGGCGCACGCTGCACCAGCGGCACTTCGACGTCCAGGTCATGGGCGGCGCGGCGCTGCACCTCGGCAACATCGCCGAGATGCGCACGGGCGAGGGCAAGACGCTCACCTGCGTGCTGCCGGCGTACCTCAACGCGCTGTCCGGGCAGGGCGTGCACGTCGTCACCGTCAACGACTACCTGGCCCGCCGCGACGCCGAGTGGATGGGCCGGGTGCATCGTTTCCTCGGGCTCGACGTCGGCGTCATCCTGGCCAACGAGCGGCCGGCGCAGCGCCGGGCGGCGTACGCCTGCGACATCACCTACGGCACGAACAACGAGTTCGGCTTCGACTACCTGCGCGACAACATGGCGTGGAGCCGGGAGGAGCTGGTCCAGCGCGGCCACCACTTCGCGGTCGTCGACGAGGTC
>JALYMN010000533.1 GCA_030773675.1 Actinomycetota bacterium | reverse complement strand
GCACCGGCCGGCTCGCGGTCGCGCTGACCGCCGGCGGAGCCGTCGTCCACCTCGGGTCGCTCGTGCTGCGCGGGGTCGCCGCCGGCCGGCCGCCGTGGGGGAACATGTACGAGTTCTCCTCCTCGGTCGCCTTCGTGGCCGTGGCCGCGTTCCTGTGGCTGCTCGCCGAGCGGCGCGTCGACCGGCGCGTCGGGGCCTTCGTGATGGTCCCGGTCGTGCTCTACCTGGGCCTGGCCGGCACCGTGCTCTACACGCCCGTGGGCCCGCTCGTGCCCGCCCTGGACAGCTACTGGCTCAAGATCCACGTGGCGGCCGCGGTGCTGTCGTCGGGCGCGTTCCTGCTGTCCGGCGTGGTCGCCCTGCTCTACCTCACCAAGGTCCGGTACGACGACCGCACCGCGGCCGGCGCCGCCGTCCGCTTCCCGCTCACGCTGGGCTCGTCGCTGCCGAGCGCGCCCGCGCTGGACCGCGCGTCCTACTCGACGATCGCCTTCGCGTTCCCGGTGTGGACCTTCGCGATCGTCGCCGGCGCGATCTGGGCGGAGGCGGCCTGGGGCCGCTACTGGGGCTGGGACCCCAAGGAGACCTGGTCGTTCATCACCTGGGTCCTGTACGCCGGCTACCTGCACGCCCGGGCCACCGCGGGGTGGAAGGGCCGCAAGGCCGCCTGGGTCGCCGTCGCGGCCGCCGTCGCGCTCGTCATCGACTACTACGTCGTCAACCTGTTCGTCGTCGGTCTCCACAGCTACGCCTGACAGGCGCTCAAGCGCCCCGCCCGCCCGTCCGATCAAGCGTCGTGCCCACCCACGCCGCCCTGCTGCTGGCGCGCGCCGCTCGACGTGCGGTCGAGCGGGCGCGTGCCGCCCTCCGGCGTGCCGGCGCGGCGGCGTCCGACCTCCGGGCCTCGGAGGCCGAGCAGCGCTACCGCTCGCTGTTCGACCACAACCCCGACCCGGTGTACTCCTTCGACCGCGAGGGCCGGTACACCTCGATGAACCCGGCGGGCCAGGCCCTCGTGGGCGACGATGTGCTGGGGCGCACGTTCGCCGACGTCGTCCACCCGGACGACCTCGAGAGGGTGCGCGGGCACTTCCTGCAGGCCCTGGCAGGCGCGCCGCAGAGCTACGAGTGCCGGGCGGTGGCCGTCGACGGCCGCGTCCTGGCGCTGCGGGTCACGAACTCCGCCATCGTCGTGGACGGCGAGGTGGTCGGGGTGTTCGGCGTCGCCAAGGACATCACCGAACGGGTCGACGCGGAGCGCAGGCTGCAGGTGTCACGGCAGCGCTACAAGGCGCTCTACGACCGCAACCCCGACGCCGTCTACAGCCAGGACCTGCAGGGGCGCTTCCTCAGCGGCAACCGGGCATGCACCGTGATCACCGGCTACGGCCCGGGCGAGTTGGCCGGCGCCACGCTGGACCACCTGCTCGAGCCGGGCGACCGGCCCGGCGCCCGCGCCGGCTTCCTCCGCGCGCTGGCCGGCGAGAGCAGCGACTACGCCTGCACCATCGTGCGCCGCGACGGGGTCCGCGCGCACGTGCGCATCCTGAACATCCCGATCGTCATCGACGGACGGGTCACCGGCGTGTACGGCGTCGCCAAGGACGTCACCGACCGGCACCGGTTGGAGGCCGAGCTGCGCCGGCAGGCGCGGTCGGACGCCCTCACCGCGCTCCCGAACCGGCTCGAGCTGCTCGAGCACCTGTCGGCCCGGCTGGCCGTCGGCTCGGCCTGGCTGCTGTTCGTCGACCTCGACCGGTTCAAGGTCGTCAACGACTCGCTGGGGCACGGCGTCGGCGACGCGCTGCTGCGCGCCCTGGTGAGCCGGGTGCGCACCGCCCTGCGCGAGGACGACCTCGTGGCCCGATTCGGCGGTGACGAGTTCTGCGTCGTGCTGGCTCCGGCGACGTCCGGGGCGCAGGCGGAGGCCGTCGCCGAGCGGCTGCGCGACGCCGTCCGGCCGGTGTTCGACATCGAGGGTGCCGAGCTCTACGTGACCGCCTCGGTCGGCGTCGCGCACGCCCGGCAGGGAGAGGAGGCCGACGAGTGCCTGCGGCGCGCCGACATCGCCATGTACAGCGCCAAGTCGGCCGGGCGCGACCGGGTCGCCCTCTACACCCCGGACCGCTCGGACGCCGCCCGGTCGCTGCTCACGCTGCAGGGCGAGCTGCGCCGGGCGCTGGCCGGTGACGAGCTCGTGCTGCACCACCAGCCGCAGCTGCGTCTGCGGCCGGACGACCCGCACGACCCGGACGACCCGGACCGCGCGGACGTGCGTGCCGACGAGCTTGTGGGCGTGGAGGCGCTCGTGCGCTGGCGGCACCCCGAACGCGGGCTGCTGGCCCCCGAAGCCTTCCTCCCGGCCGCGCAGGTGGCCGGGCTGGCCCTGCCGCTGGACCTGTGGGTGCTCGAGCACGCCGTCGCCGCCGCCGCCCGCTGGACCTGCTCGCCGTCCCTGGGCATGTCGGTCAACGTCTCCCCGGCCACCCTGCTCGACCCGTCCTTCCCGCGGGCCGTCGAGTCCGTGCTGACCGCGACCGGGCTGGACCCGCAGCGGCTCACCCTCGAGATCACCGAGAACGCCGTCCTCGCCGAGGCGGACCGGGTGTGCGACGTCCTGGACGGCCTGCGGGCCCACGGCGTCCGCGTGGCGCTGGACGACTTCGGCACGGGCTGGTCCTCGCTGGCCTACCTCGAGCGCTTCCCGGTCGACGTGCTCAAGATCGACCGCGAGTTCGTCCGGCGGATGGCGCCCGGCGCGCCCGCGCCGGTCATCGACGCCATCGTGTCGCTGGGCCGGGCGCTCGACCTGCGCACGGTCGCCGAGGGGGTGGAGACGCTGGAGCAGCGCGCCCGGCTGCTCGCAGCCGGCTGCGACGCCCTCCAGGGTCACCTCGTCGCCCGCCCGCTGCCGGAGCAGGAGCTGCTCGCCCTGCTCGCCCGCCGCGCTGCGACGCCTGCCGCCGTCGCCTGCTGAGCGTGCCCGGCCCCGCTCACGCCTGGGGCGGCTCCTCCTGCTCCCGGCGGCGTGCGGCCCGGCGCTGCTCCTCGGCCCGCTCGCGCAGGCCGCGCAGGAAGTCCTCGTCGTCGTCGGGGTGCGCCGCCCGGCGCGGCGACCGCGGCGGAGCGGCGGGCGACCCGGAGCTCCCCTTGTAGGGCAGCGAGCGCGCCGGGCCCTGCGGTCGCCCGGCGACCAGCCACGCGACGCCGCCGACGAGCGGGAAGAACAGCACGAGCACCAGCCAGAGCATCTTCGGCAGGTTGCGCACCCGGTCCTCGGGGGTCGTGATGACGTCGAGCACGCAGTACACGAGCAGGCAGAGCTCGAGCACGATCGCGACGCCGTAGCCGTAGACCACGACCGCCTCCTCCAGGTCCGGGGCGAGGAGCGTACGACCGGGACCTGGTCGCGCGGGCGGGCTCTCTAGACTCGGGCGGGTGACGCGCCCGGTCGTGGTCTACACGCTCATGCGCCTGGCGCTGTTCGTCGGGGCGCTCGGGCTCGTCAGCCTGGTCGGGGTGCGCGGCCTGCTCGCGCTGCTCGCGGCCCTGGTGCTCAGCAGCGTGGCGAGCGTGGTGCTGCTGTCGCGCCAGCGCGACGCGATCGGGCGGGCGGCCGAGGCGCGCCGGCAGGCCCGGCAGCAGGAGCGCGAGCGGCGCCGGCAGCGGCTGCACGACGAGGCCTGAGGCGGCCGGCCGGCGCTCGGCGCCCGGCACGGGGCTCAGCCCAGCGCGGCGAGGAGGTCGTCCAGCTCGGTCTGCAGGGCGCCGGCCATCCGCTCGAGGTCCGGGACCAGCTCGCGGTCGGCGATGAGGCCGAAGTGCAGCGAGCCTTCCAGGCTCATCACCGTGATGTTGAGGCCCTGTCCGTCGACGATCGCCGACATCGGGTAGCAGGCGAGCAGCCGGGCGCCGGCGTAGTAGAGCGGCACGCTCGGCCCGGGCACGTTCGAGATGATCAGGTTGAACGCGTTCAGCCGCTCCACCAGGCGCACCCGCGCGGCCAGCCGGGCGGCCTGCCCGGCGAGCGCCGGCAGCGCGAACTGCGTGACGTCGCTGAGCAGGTCTGCGGGCAGCGCGCCGTGCTGCTCCTTCGCCGCCCGCATCGCCTCGGAGCAGGCGCGCAGCCGGATGAGCGGGTCCTCGACCGGGGTCGGGACGGGCCATCGAGACCCGGTTCCCGCCGGTCCCGCGCTGCGCCTCGGTGCGCACCGACACGGGCACGGCGGCGACGAGCGGCACCCGCGGCAGAGCGTTGTGGTCGCGCAGCCAGCGGCGCGGCGCCCCGGTCGCCAGCGCCATGACCACGTCGTTGACGGTGCAGCCGACGGCCTTCTTGACCTGCTTGACCTGCTCCAGCGACAGGCTGCGGAACACCCAGCGGCGGTGCGGGCTCACCGAGCGGTTGAACGGCGTGGGCGGGGCGCGGAACCCGCTGCCCTGCAGCACCACGCCGCTGTCCCGGCCGAGCAGCCGGTCGACGACCGGCAGGCG
>JALYMN010000532.1 GCA_030773675.1 Actinomycetota bacterium | reverse complement strand
GCGTGGCGGCGGTGCCTCCGGCGCCGGTGGCCGCGCCGCCGCTCGGGGCGGACGACAGGACACCGCAGACGGCGGGGTCGGTCGCGGCCGCGGGGAGCGCGGGGTTGAGGTCGCTCTTGGCCTGCGCCCGCGCGCCCTCGTACGCGACGCCGTGGACGACCACAACCGCCTGACCCTGCTCAACGGCGTCGGCCACGCCCTGCTCGACCTCGACGCCGCCGCGCATGTACTCGATCTCCGAGCCGGAGGCGAACCGCTCGACGGCGAGGGTGCTCTTGGGGCTCGTGTCGCCGGTCCGGGTCAGGGACACCACGACCGGGCCGTACGCGGGCCCCCCCTCGGTGGTGCTGAGGCGGTCGTCACCGTCGGTCTCGTCGGCAGCGGTCGGGCACTCGTGCCGGGCGTCGGCGCCGAAGTGGATGTGCGCCGCGTGCGGGCCGTCGGCCAGCCCGGACGCCGCCAGCGTGAAGTCGATGCTGGTGCCCTCGACCGTGACCATCGCCGTGCCGCTGCCCTGCGACCCGTTCAGCGGGACGGGGCTCAGGTTCGCGTTCGCGCTGCCGTCGGCCCACGCCGCGCCGACGCCGGCGAAGGGCAGGACCAGGGGCAGGGCGAGGACGAGAGGGGCGAGACGCGTGCTGCGGGCCATGTGAGCTCCATGAGTCGTGCGCCGCCGGCGGCGGCTGTCTGACGCGGTGTTCGCGCCACCGGCTCGTCCGGTTCACCCGTCGTCGCTGACCGTCACCGGGCCCCGCGTCGACGACGAGGAGGCACCGGCCGCAGCGCTCGCCCCGGGCCGTCCTGCGGGTGCGCGCTGACCTACCGTCGTGCGGTCATCGACGAGGGGGTGGCGGGCACATGACCGCGACGAGGGACGTGCACCTGGCGTACGGCAGCGGCGGGCTGACCGTGAGCCTCCCGGAGGCCCGCACGACCGTCGTCGAGCCGAAGTGGGAGCCCACCGTCGCCGACCCGTCCGCGGTGCTGCGGGAGGCGCTGCGCTCGCCGGTCGCCGGCCCACCGCTGCGCGAGCGCGTGCAGCCCGGGCAGACGGTGGCCGTCTCGGTGTGCGACCTCACCCGGCCGCAGCCCCGGGAGCTCATGGTCCGTGCGGTCCTCGAGGAGCTCGACGGCCTGGTCCGGCTCGAGGACGTCGTCGTGCTCGTCGCGACGGGCACGCACCGCGCCAACACCGACGCGGAGCTGCGGGCGATGCTGGGCGACGAGCTGGTCGACACGGTGCGGGTGGTCAACCACGACGCGCGCGACGACAGCACCCTGACCTGGATGGGCACGTACGGCGACGGCGTGCCGGTGTGGCTGTGCACCGAGTGGGTGCAGGCCGACGTCCGGATCACGACCGGCTTCGTCGAGCCGCACTTCTTCGCCGGCTTCTCCGGCGGACCGAAGATGATCACACCCGGCCTGGCGGGGCTGGAGACCGTCCTCGTGCTGCACGACGCGCGCCGGATCGGCCATCCGGAAGCCCGCTGGGGCGTCTGCGAGGGCAACCCGGTGCACGACGACATCCGGGCCGCGGCGATGTCGACGGGCGCCGACTTCGCGCTCGACGTCGTCCTCAACCGCGAGCAGGGCGTCGTGGCCGCGTTTGGCGGCGACCTGTTCGCCATGCACGCGCGGGCCCGCGAGCGCTCGCGCGGCCTGGCGATGGCCCCGGTGCCCGGTGAGTTCGAGGTGGTGCTGACGACCAACGCCGGCTTCCCGCTCGACCAGAACCTCTACCAGGCCGTGAAGGGCATGTCGGCCGCGGCGACGGTGGTGCGGCCGGGCGGCACGATCGTCTGCGCGGCCGAGTGCCGGGACGGCTTCCCCGACCACGGCAGCTACCGCGAGGTGCTGGCGTCGGCGGCCTCGCCGCAGGCCCTGTTCGACGAGATCTCCGCCCGCGAGCGGACGGTGCCGGACCAGTGGCAGGTGCAGGTCCAGGCCAAGATCCAGATCAAGGCGCGGGTCGGCGTGCACTCGGCGTACCTGTCCGCCGACGACCTGCGCTCGGCGCACCTCGAGCCGGTCCCGGACCTCGCGGACGCCGTCGAGCGCGCGCTCGCCGGGGGCGGCCCGGACGCGCGGGTCTGCGTGCTGCCCGAGGGGCCGCAGACGATCCCGTACCTCGCGTGACCCGTCCGGGTGAGCTCTGACGCGCTCGTTCAGGGTGCGGCCGCGGCGTCCCGACGAGACGGGTGGACGGCGTGTGCGACCTGCACGTCGCTGCGAGGACGCACGAGGCGGGCGACGACATGGGCGCGGCGGCAGTGCAGGAGCTGAGCGGGCGGCCGGCTTCCCCACCGCCCGGCAGGGGAGGCACTCCGCCCGCACCGCGACGGCCGGACTGGTGGCCGTGCTCGCGGTGCTGACGTCGTTCGCCGGTGCCGGTGCCGCCGAGCAGCGGGAGGCGCACACCGCCGCCGCCCGGCGGGTGCTGGCGGCCCTGCAGGCGGTGCAGGCGGCCGAGGAGGTCGACCACCGCGAGCACGTGGCGGAGCTCATCGCGCTGCAGCAGGCGTACCTGACCACGGCGGGGCCGGTGTTCGACCGGGTGCAGCGCACCGCGCCGCAGACGGGCCGCGTCGAGGACCGGCAGCTCGAGCCGCGGTTCCGGACGATCCAGGACCGGGTGGCCGAGGAGGCCGCGGAGCACCGGGACGAGGCCCGCGAGGCCGTCGCCGCGCTCGGCCGCACCCAGCGGCTGGTGCTGCTCGCGACCCCGGTCGTGTTCGGCATCGGCCTGGCGCTCGTGGCCCTGTTCGCCAGCGTGCTGCGCTCCCACCGGCGGCAGATCGACTCGCAGGCCTCGCAGAACCGGCACCAGGCCCTGCACGACGCCCTCACCGGGCTGGCCAACCGCACGCAGCTGAGGCAGCGGGCCGAGCCGCTCCTCGCCGCCGGGCGGCAGGACGGGCAGCGGCTCGCGCTGCTGCTCATCGACCTGGACCGGTTCAAGGAGATCAACGACACGCTCGGGCACTCCTACGGCGACGTCGTGCTCAAGGCCGTGGCGACGCGGCTCACCCAGAACCTGCGCAGCAGCGACACGGTCGCGCGGCTCGGAGGCGACGAGTTCGTCGTCCTGCTCCCGGGGGTCGGCGGCGCCGACGAGGCCGTGAGGGTGGCCGGTCACCTGCGCGAGGTGCTCGAGGCCAGCATCGAGGCGGACGGCGTCTGGCTCGACGTCGAGGCCAGCATCGGGCTCGTGCTCAGCGGCACGCACGGCGACGACGTCGACGCCCTGCTGCAGCACGCGGACATCGCCATGTACGTCGCCAAGGAGCGCGGCACGGGCGTCTGCGTCTACGACGAGGAGCTCAACGGGCACAGCCCCGAGCGCCTCGGGCTGCTCGGCGAGCTGCGCCGGGCGCTGGAGACCGGCGAGCTGGTGCTGCACTTCCAGCCCAAGGTCGCGCTGGGCGGCGCGGACGTCTGCAGCGTCGAGGCGCTGGTGCGCTGGCAGCACCCCGAGCGCGGGCTCGTGCCGCCTGCCCTGTTCATCCCGCTCGCCGAGCGCACCGGCCTGATCCGGCCGCTCACCCGCTACGTGCTCGACGCCGCACTGGCCCAGTGCCGCGCCTGGCAGGACGCCGGCCGCACCCTGCAGGTCGCGGTCAACGTCTCCGCCCGCAACCTGCTCGACGACCGGTTCCTCGACGACGTGACCGAGCTGCTCGAGCGGTGGGAGGTGCCCGCCGCCTGCTTGGAGCTCGAGGTCACCGAGAGCGCGATCATGGCCGACCCGCAGCGGGCCCGACACGTGCTGGGCCGCCTGGCCGAGCTCGGCGTCACCCTGTCGATCGACGACTTCGGCGCGGGCTACACCTCGCTGGCGCATCTCAAGAACCTGCCGGTCCACCAGCTCAAGATCGACCGCTCCTTCGTCAGCCAGATGACCCGGCACCGCAACGACGCGGTGATCGTGCGCTCCGTCGTCGAGCTCGGTCACAACCTCGGCCTCATGACGGTCGCCGAGGGCGTGGAGGACCAGGCGACCAGCGACCAGCTGACCGAGCTGGGCTGCGACGTCGCCCAGGGCTACAGCCGGCCGCTGCCGGCCGAGGACCTGCTCAGTACTTCGACGCCGCAGCGGGCTCCCACCGCTGAGCGAGCCCGGCCGCATCCGCCGGCGCGGCTTCGTGACCGCAGCGGCACACGTCGGGCGGACGTGACCCACGTCCCATTCGGGGACGAGGGGTAGGAGTTGCGCCCCGCGTGCCGTTCGATGACGACGAGACCGCCGACCGGCGGCACCCGACGGCCCCGCCGAACCCTGCTCCAGGCCGCACGGACAGCAGACGACGAGGAGCAGGGACGGGGGACCCGAGCAGTACGGGCGCATGACGCAGGACGCGTCGCCGCCCTCGGGGTGAAGCCGCACGCGTGCGGCCGGGCTCTCCAGCCCGAACCCGACAGGACCTCTTCCGCAGGCGGCATGGAGAACCCGTGCGCATCGCCCTCCGCGCGGCCGCCGTCGTCCTGTCGGCCGCCGCCCTCCTGCCCGTACCCGCCCTCGCCGCTCCAGCCGCCGCGGCACCCGTCAGCGCGACGTCCACGAGCGTGTCCATGGCCGTGGCGCCGAAGACCGTCAACACCGCCGCGGGCCGCGCGGCGCTGGCCGCGTGGACCG
>JALYMN010000531.1 GCA_030773675.1 Actinomycetota bacterium | reverse complement strand
TTCGTGCGCTACCTCGCCGGACGGCACTGAGCGCGGTCAGGCCGAGACGACGACCTCGACCCGCTGGAACTCCTTGATCGAGGAGTAGCCGGTGAGCGCCATGCTGCGCCGGAGCGCGCCGAACAGGCTCGTCGTGCCGTCGTCGGTGATCGCCGGCCCGAGCAGCACCTGCTCGAGCGTGCCGACCTGGTCGACCCGCACCCTCGTGCCGCGCGGCACCTCGGCATGGAAGCTGCCGTGCCCCCAGTGCCAGCCGCGGCCGGGCGCCTCGGTGGCCCGGGCCAGCGGGCTGCCCATCATCACGGCGTCGGCGCCACAGGCGATCGCCTTCGCGACGTCGCCGCCGGTGCGCATGCCGCCGTCGGCGATGACGTGCACGTAGCGCCCGCCCGACTCGTCGAGGTAGTCGCGGCGCGCCCCGGCGGCGTCAGCGATCGCGGTGGCCGTCGCGACGCCGAGGCCGAAGGTGCACCGGGTCGTGTTCGCCGAGCCCGGCCCGACACCGACCATGATCCCGGCGGCGCCGGTGCGCATGAGGTGCAGCGCGCTCTGGTACGTCGCGCAGCCCCCGACCAGCACCGGCACGTCGAGGTCGGCGATGAACCGCTTGAGGTTGAGCGGCTCGTGGCCGGTGCTGACGTGCTCGGCCGACACCACGGTGCCCTGTATGACGAACAGGTCGACCCCGCTGTCCAGGACCGTCTGGGCGAACTGCACCGTGCGCTGCGGGGTGAGCGCCGCCGCGGTCGTCACGCCGGCGTCGCGCACCTGCTTGATCCGGGCGGTGATCAGGTCGGGCTTGACCGGCTCGGCGTAGATCTCGCGCATCCGCGGCAACGCACGCTCGGCGGGCAGCGCGGCGATCTCCTCCAGCAGCGGCTCGGGGTCGTCGTACCGGGTCCAGACGCCCTCGAGGTCGAGCACGCCGAGGCCGCCGAGCCGGCCGATCTCGATGGCGGTCTGCGGCGAGACGACGCCGTCCATCGCGGACGCCGCGAGCGGCAGCTCGAAGCGGTAGGCGTCGATCTCCCAGGCGATGCTGACGTCCCGCGGGTCGCGGGTGCGCCGGGACGGCACGATCGACAGGTCGTCGAGCCCGTACGCCCGCCGGCCGCTCTTGCCGATGCCGATCTCGAGCTCGGCCACCTCAACGCCCTCCGGTGTAGTTCGGCGCCTCGACCGTCATCTGGACGTCGTGCGGGTGGCTCTCCTTGAGCCCGGCCGCCGTGATCTGCACGAACCGGCCCTTGTCCTGCAGCTCGGGGACGCTGCGGGCGCCGACGTAGAACATCGACTGGCGCAGACCGCCGACGAGCTGGTGGGCGACCGCCGACAGCGGGCCGCGGAAGGGCACCTGCCCCTCGACGCCCTCCGGCACGAGCTTGTCGTCGGAGGCCACGTCCGCCTGGCTGTAGCGGTCCTTGGAGTAGGACCGCTTCTCCCCCCGCGACTGCATCGCACCGAGCGAGCCCATGCCGCGGTATGCCTTGTACTGCTTGCCGTTGATGAACACCAGCTGGCCCGGGCTCTCCTCGACCCCGGCGAGCAGCGAGCCGAGCATGACGCTGTCGGCGCCGGCCACCAGCGCCTTGGCGATGTCGCCGGAGTACTGCAGCCCGCCGTCGCCGATCACCGGGACGCCGGCCCGCCGGCAGGCCTGCGCGGCCTCGGAGATCGCCGTCACCTGCGGCACGCCGACTCCGGCGACGACGCGGGTGGTGCAGATGCTGTTGTGCACCACGACCCCGTCGGCGACGAAGCTGTGGCTGTCGTCGTCGACCTCGAGGTCGTACACCGGGACAGCGAGCGCCGTCTCGCGGCGCTCGAGCAGCGTGACGGCCTGGTGGTCGTCCAGCAGCCGCTTGTCCGACGTCGCGTTGAGCCGCGCGCGGTACGAGACCGCGCAGTCCTCGTCGTGGACGCCCGGCAGGTTGCCCGCGGACGGCTCGCACCGCTCCACATTCGGGAAGCTGCCGCGGACCTGGTGGCAGAGCACGCCGAACAGTTCGACGAGGCGCCGAGAGGTGTTGCGGAAGCAGACCCTGCCGCCGTCGACGTGGCCATCGCTGTCGACGAGCCCCTGCAGCAGGCCGCGCAGGTACGCCGGGTCGTCGCAGAGCCACTCGGCCGGCAGGTGCTTGTCGGCCCTCTTGCCGCAACGCGCGAGGACGCGGGCCCACTGCAGCGAGTAGAGGTGGAGGTGCTGCGCGCCGTTGCGGACCTCCGCCCGGACGGGTCGCACGCCGGTGACGCGCTCGACCGCGCCGCACAGCCGGAGCGCGACCTCGGTCTCGTGCTCGCCGAAGTACCACGAGACGCGGCCGATCTCGCTGTTGCGCGCCCAGTCGAGGAACGCGTGGCCGTCGCCGAGGAACGTGCCGAGCAGGTAGCCCAGGTCCTCACTGCTGCGCACCCGCGACACGTAGCGCTCGAGGCGCTCCCCGCGCGAGCCGTGCGCGGTCACGTCGATCTCGAAGGAGGCGGGCCACTCGAACGTGATGTGCCGCGGGGCGAGGAGGGCGGCACGCTCGACTTCGCCGATCTCCTGCCACCGGAGCTTCGAGGAGCCAGTGCGCGTCGGCTGGGCGAGGGCGCGCGCGTGCCCGCGCGATGCGACCGTCGCCGGCGAGACGGACGTGAGATCGTCGACGAAGAAGCGGTGGTCTGGCGTTGCGAGCGTCGGCTCACCGGACGCAACGTGACGGACCGACATCACCTCGCGGACGCCGGTGCACCACGCCTTGAGCACGGTCGCCGGCTTGCCGTGCATGGTGATCACACGGTCGCCCTCGATGACGTCCTGGATGTCCTTGTACGTCGCGTCAGCCATGAGCACGCGCGTGCCCGCCGCGAAGCAGCCCGGCCCGACGCCCACCTTCACGCCGTCCGCGCCGGCGTCGACGAGCGCCTGGGCCCCCGCGCGCGTCGCGACGTTGCCGCCGATGACGTCGACGTGCGCCGCGGCCGGCTCGGCCTTGAGCCGGGCGACCATGTCGAGTACGCCGCGCGAGTGGCCGTGCGCGGTGTCGACGACGATCGCGTCGACCCCGGCGTCGACGAGCGCCATCGCCCGCTTCCACGCCTCGTCGAGGAAGCCGATCGCGGCGCAGACGACGAGCCGGCCGTCGGCGTCCTTGGTGGCGAGCGGGAACTGGTCGCGCTTGACGAAGTCCTTGACGGTGATGAGGCCGCGCAGCCGCCCGGCGTCGTCCACCAGCGGCAGCTTCTCGATCTTGTTGTTCTGCAGCAGCCGGAGCGCCTCCTCGCCGGAGACGCCCTCCCGCGCGGTGACCAGCGGCAGCGGCGTCATGACGTCGCGGACCCGCCGGGTCGTGTCGGTCTCGAAGCGTGTGTCGCGGTTGGTGATGATGCCGACGAGCACGCCGTCGGCGGCGACGACCGGCAGACCGGAGATGCGGTAGTGCGCGCACAGGCCGTCCAGGTCGGCGAGGGTGTCGTCGGGCGAGCAGGTGACCGGGTTGGTGACCATCCCGGCCTCGGAGCGCTTGACCAGGTCGACCTGCGCGGCCTGGTCCTCCAGCGACAGGTTGCGGTGCAGGACGCCGACGCCGCCCTGCCGCGCCATCGCGATCGCCATGCGCGCCTCGGTGACGGTGTCCATCGCGCTCGACAGCAGCGGGATGCGCAGCGAGATGCGCCGCGACAGCCGGGTGCCCGTGTCGGCCTCGCTCGGGATCACGTCGCTCTCGCCGGGCAGCAGCAGGACGTCGTCGAAGGTGAGCCCGAGCGGGGCGACGAGCGAAGACATGGGTGCCTTCCGGCTGCAGGGGGCGGGAGGCGAGTCTACGAGGGGTCCGCCGGACGACGGTGGCCTGCGCGAGCCGTCAGGGGGTTGCGCCCGGGGGCACGCCGACCACCTGCTTCTTGCCCGACCTCGTGCCGCGCTCTGCCCTCTCAGCCTTCTCGCGGGCCTTCGCCTCGGCCCGCTCGGCCTTCTCCTCGGCCCGCTCGGCCTTCTCCTCGGCCCGCTCCCGCGCCCGCTCCGCCCGCTCGCGCGCCTGCTCCGCCTGCTCTGCCTTGCGCGCCCGCTGTTCCGCCTGCTCGCGCGCCCGCTCGGTCCTGCGCGCCTGCTCGGCCTGCTCGCGGGCCCGCTCGGTCCTGCGCGCCTGCTCGGCCTGCCGCGCCTTCTCGGCGCGCTGCTCGGCCTGGCGCGCCTTCTCGGCACGCTGCTCGGCCTGCCTGCGCGCCTGCGCGGCACGCTGCTCGGCCTGCCTGCGCGCCTGCTCCGCGCCCTTGCTCGCCACAGCGCCGCCGGGTCGAGCGCTCGCGCGGCCGTTGCCGCCGCCCCGGCCGTCGTCGTCGCGCCCCCGTCCACGATCAGACCCCGACCCGGTGGTCGGGTCGGGGTCCGGGGCGGACGTGCGAGGGCGGCCGGTGGGTGCCCGGGTGGCCGTGGCGAGCTCGGCCCGCAGCTCGCGGAGCCGCGCGTCCAGTTCCGCGGCGTCGTCCTCGGTCCGCACCGAGGCGAGAGCCTTGGCCGCGGCATCCAGCAGGAATCTCGCCGCCGGCAGCCTGCCCTCGCGCAGCGCCCCTTCGGCGCGGTCGAGGGCGTCGTCCGCCCTTCGCGCCGCCTGCCGACTGGCCGCGGACGCGCCCTCGCCGCGGTCGGGGGGCGTCGCGGTCGCC
>JALYMN010000530.1 GCA_030773675.1 Actinomycetota bacterium | reverse complement strand
GAGCGGGGGGAGCGCAGCGGCGCGCTCGTCGCCCGGCACCGGCGCCCGACCCCGCCGTACGCCGCTGGGCCGGCGCTGGCGGCGCTCGGCGCGACGGCGATGTGCGACCTCTCCGACGGCCTGCTCGTCGACCTCGGCCGCGTCTGCGCGGCGAGCGGGGTCGGGGCGGAGCTCGACCTCGCGGCCCTGCCGGTCGCGCCGGGCGCCGGCCTGGACGACGCTCTCCACGGCGGCGAGGACCACGCCCTGCTCGCCACCGTGCCGCTCGACGCGGTCGCGGCGGCCGAGGAGCTCGGTCTGACCGGGGTCGGTCGGGTGCGTCCCGGCACCGGCGTCCGCGACCTGGAGGGAAGCCCGCTGGTCGCCCGCGGCTGGCAGCACTTCCCCGAGCGCTCCTAGCGCCGGGCCGGCTCCACCCGCTGGCCGCCCTCCTGCCGTCGGGCGGGCAGCGGCACCACGTCCAGGTCGCGGGCGACCACGACGTCGTCGTGCTCCTCGCCGGCCTCCTGCCGGTGCCCGTCGAGGTCGGGGTAGCGCTGACTCAGGTGTACGAGCACCACCCGGCGCACCCCGGCCTCGCGCGCGAGCCGCGCGGCCTGCCGGGCCGTCAGGTGCCGGTGCTCGACGGCGAGGTCCGCGTCCCGGTCAAGGAACGTGGCCTCGACGACGAGCAGGTCGGCGTCGCGCGCGAGCTCCCGCGCCCCGTCGCCGAGCGCGGTGTCCATGACGACGGCGACCCGCTGCCCCGGTCGCGGCTCGCTGACGTCCTCCGGCGGGACGCCGCCCACCGCCTCCCCGCGCTGCAGCCGGGCGACGTCCGGGCCGGACACGCCCGCCGCCGCCAGCCGGTCCGGCAGCATCCGCCGGCCGTCGTCCTCGACCAGCACGTACCCCACGGCCGGCACCCGGTGGGAGAGCGGCCGGGTCTCCACCCGCCACCCCTCGCCGCGCAGGACGACGTCCGGACCGTCCTCGGACGCCGGCCGCCACTGCAGCTCCGGGCCCCCGCCGGCGAGCGCGAAGTCGGTGAGCAGCCGCAGCCGGGGGACGGCGCTCGCAGGGCAGGCCAGCGGGAGCGGCCCGGGCACGCCGTCGAGGATCCGCCGTGCGAGCACGCCGTGCAGGCCCATGCAGTGGTCGCCGTGCGCGTGCGTGACGCACACGGCGTCGACCGCGCTGCTCGGCACGCCGGCGAGCAGCATCTGGCGCTGCGTGCCCTCGCCGCAGTCGACGAGCAGCCCCACCCGGTCGAACCGGATGAACACCGAGACGTGGTTGCGTGCGCGGGTCGGCGCCTGGCTGGCCGTGCCGAGGACGACGACCTCGCGTGCGCTCACCCGTGCCGGCCGGAGCCCCGGTCATCCGGCCAGGCGTCCTCGGCCTCGTCCTGCGCGTCGTTCGCGGCGGTCCGCGCACGCGCCCGGTCGAGCGCGCCCGCTGCCTGCTCCTCGCTCTCGTAGGGGCCGAGCCGCCGGTCGTTCGCGCAGCCCTCGCCCTCCTCGACCCGGCCGTGCTCCAGGCACCACCACCAGCTCACCGACTCGCTCCTTCCCGCCCGCTCTGCCGGGCTCCGTCCCCCTGGTAGGGCTCGTCCTCTGGACGGTGCCCGACCGCGCCCTGCGCGGGCTCGCGGGCCGGGCCGTACCCGTCCGCCGCGCTGCGCAGCCGCAGCAGCTTGGCCAGCAGCACGCCGTACAGCACCTTGGAGCCGATGTCGGCGGCGGTGAACAAGCCCTGCTTCACGACCGCCGCCTCGGGCGTCACGCTCAGCACCGGCACGAGGTAGGCGAGCGGGTAGGGGCCGCAGAAGAACAGGAACACCCAGCGCAGGTTGCCCGCCGTCCGGGCGGCCTCCGCGGGCAGCACGCGCCTCGCCGCCTGCTGCTGCCCGAGCAGCACGGCCAGCAGCACGACGAACGGCGCGTGCCGAGCGCCCCCACAGCAGCACCCACGCGTCGTCGCGGCCCTCGCGGAACTGCCCACGTAGCCCGCGAGCACCATGAGCAGGCCGCTGGCGACGAGGACGACGCGCAGCCGCAGGACCCGCTCCCGGGCCGGTCGAAGGCGTGGAGCACCTGGACGAGCAGCACAGCACGGTGACGAGCCAGTTGACGTAGCGCAGCGCCCCGTCGAAGCGGTTGCCGGTCGGCGACGAGGCCCGGCCCCCTGTGGGGGACCGGGCCTCGTCGGACGGAGGAGTGCCGCTGCTAGAGCGGGCGCACCTGGTCGGCCTGCGGACCCTTCTGGCCCTGGGTGATCTCGAACTCCACGCGCTGGCCCTCGTCGAGGGACCGGTAGCCGTCGGACTGGATCGCGCTGTAGTGGACGAAGACGTCAGCCCCGCCGCCGTCGACGGCGATGAAGCCGAAGCCCTTCTCAGCGTTGAACCACTTCACCGAGCCCTGTGCCATGTGCCTGTTCTCTCTCTTGCTGGACGGCCCCACGCTCCGCGGGTCCGAGTCGTGCCGGCCCTGCAGACGAGGACGTGTGCGACTGCGCGGCAGACTACACAGGGGCCAGGGTCCTGGACAGAGATCTCCCCAGGCCGGAAGGCGACCCGGCGGGGCTCAGGCGCGGGTGACCTTCCCGGCCTTCAGGCAGGAGGTGCAGACGCCCAGCTTCTTCGGCGTCTTGCCGGCCTTGCCGACGAGCGCGCGGACCGTCTGGATGTTCGGGTTCCACCGGCGGCGGGTGCGGCGATGCGAGTGGCTGACGGACATGCCGAAGCCCGGCCCCTTGCCACAGACGTCGCAGGTCGCAGCCACGGTGTCACTCCAGAGAAGGTCGAGGGGGTCTGGCGCGCAGACAGCCGGACGGACTCCCGACACTAGCAGCAGCGGGCTGGTCGGCCGGTGCGCGAGCGCTAGCCTCGCGGACCTCCGACTCACCCACGACCTCTGATCGACCACAGTGTCTCCCGGGAGGAGCCGCGTGCTGCAGGTGCTCGACGCGGCCGCGGTCCGGCGGTGGTGCGCGCTGGGACTGGAGGCCCTTCGCCGCGCGCGGGACGAGATCGACGGGCTCAACGTCTACCCGGTGCCGGACGGCGACACCGGCACCAACCTGGTCCTCACCATGGAGGCGGTGCAGGCGGCGCTGCGGACGGCCGGGCCGGGCCCCCGGGACACGGCCCGGGCCGTCACCACCGGCGCGCTGCTCGGCGCCCGTGGCAACTCCGGCGTCATCCTCGCGCAGGTGCTGCGCGGGCTGTGCGAGGCGCTGCTCGACGAGGGCGACGGGGCCGGGGACGCCGGTCCGGCCGCGCTGCGCGAGGGGCTCCGCCGGGCGGCCGACCTCGCCTGGGC
>JALYMN010000529.1 GCA_030773675.1 Actinomycetota bacterium | reverse complement strand
CGGCCAGCCCGTCGAGCGCGGTGCCGTCGAGCGCGCTGCCGCCGGGGGGTGTGCGGGGGTCGGACACGCGGGGCTCCTCGGAAGGGACGGACGCGGACCGCGTCGGGGGGACGTCCATCCTCCCCATCCGTCACGCTCCGTCACCAGCGGGAGGGCGAGGACCACCCGAACGGCGCATCAGGCCCGCCCGGACGGCGGCCGAGGCCGGCGCCTCAGGTCAGCCCGGAGAAGAGGTCGTCCTCGCGCCCCGACAGGCCGCTGCCCGGCCCCCGCTCGCCCCGGGCGAGCACGAAGTGCTCGACGCCGAACGCCTGCTGCCCGATGCCGTTCGACAGGGCGAAGAACGGGCCGTCGACGGCGATCTGCGTGCGGTGCGCGCGCATCGCGGCGATCTTGGCGTCGAGGTGGCGGCTGCCGTCCACCTCGGTGGTGACCTCCTCGTCGGCGATGCCGAAGGGCAGGTCGTCGGCCGACTCGACGCCGAAGAAGGAGGCGTGCCCGGACTCCTTGAGGGCGTCGATGCCGGCCTGCAGCCAGCTCTTCGGCACCGCCGTGTAGTAGAGCTTGCTGGCCTGCCACGGCTCGCCGAGCTCGGGCGCGTACGCCGGGTCGCCCGCCGCGTCCATGGCGGCGACCGTCACCCGGTGCGCCTGGACGTGGTCCGGGTGGCCGTAGCCGCCGTTGTCGTCGTAGGTGACGACCACCTGGGGGCGCACCTCGCGCACGACCGCGACGAGCTCGCGCACGGCCTCGCCGAGGTCGGCCCTCCAGAAGCAGTCCCGCCGCTCGTTGGCGGACGTACCCATCATCCCGCTGTCGCGCCACCGGCCCGGACCGCCGAGGAAGCGGTGGTCGGTGACGCGCAGCGCCTCCATCGCCGTGGCGAGCTCCTCGACCCGGTGGCGGCCGAGCGCGTCGTCGCGGTCGGCGGCCAGGTGCTCGAGCTCGGGGACGAGCACCTCGCCCTCCTCGCCGAGGGTGCATGTGACGAGCGTCACCAGTGCGCCCTCGGCGGCGTACTTGGCCATCGTGGCCCCGGTGCCGATGGTCTCGTCGTCGGGGTGCGCGTGCACGAGCAGCAGGCGTCGCGGGAAGTCCAGGGGGCTGATCGTGACGGCCTGGGCCGCCTCCTCGACCAGCGCCTCGGCGTCGGCCAGCACGGCCTGCTCGGGGTCGGCCGGCAGCCGCTCTCCCGGCTCGGGCGGAGGCGGCAGCGTCGCGTCGGTCACCGGGCGACCCTACGGTGGGCGCGTCCCACCGTGCGGTCGTGCCAGGCTTCCTCCCGTGACAGGGCAGTCCGTCCCCAGCCTCACCGAGCGGATCGCGAGGCTCAACCGCGTGGTGCTCGGCGCGCTCGCGCTGACCACGCTCGTCAGCGGGCTCGTGCTGCTGCTGCTGGTGACCCTCGCCGCGCCGCAGACCGACCGGTACAACGACGGCACCCGCGCCATCCGGCTCGCCCACCTCGCGATGCTCGACCAGGAGACCGGCCTGCGCGCGTACCTGGCGACCGGTGACCGGCAGTTCCTCCAGCCCTACCTGCGCGGACGCGACGCCCTGGCCGTGCACAACGAGCACGCCCGGGAGAGCTTCCACGACCTGCCCGCGCAGATCACGCGGCTGGAGGAGAACGAGGCGCGCCAGCGGGCCTGGATCGAGGACTGGTCGCTCCGGGCCCTCGCGGGGGTGCCCGCCGCCGACCGGTCGCAGTTCCTCGCCCAGGGCAGGGCGCTGTTCGACCGCTACCGGGAGTCCGAGAAGGCCGCCGAGGCCAACGGTGACCGGCTGCGGGAGGCGTCGGAGGACCGGCAGGTACAGCTGCTCGTCCTCGGCCTGCTGCTCGAGCTCGGCCTGCTCGTCACCGTGGCCGTCGTGCTGCGCCGCTCGTTCCTGCGCCTGCGCGGCGAGGTGGTGACGCCGGTGGAGCAGCTCGTCGGCACCATCGACCAGCTGCGCGAGGGCCGGCTGGAGGTGCGCACGCCGGCCAGCGGGCCGCGCGAGCTGCGAGAGATCGGCCGGGGCCTCGACGAGCTGGCCTCGGCGCTCGTCGCCGAGAGAGGCGTTGTGGCCCAGCGCGAGCGCGACCTCATCGAGGCGCACCGGGAGGCGGAGGCCGCCACCGAGGCGAAGTCGGCCTTCCTCGCCACGATGTCGCACGAGATCCGGACGCCGATGAACGCCGTGATCGGCATGACCGGTCTGCTCCTCGACACGCCGCTGACGCAGGAGCAGCGCGACTACGTCGAGACCGTGCGCAACAGCGGCGACTCGCTGCTGGTCATCATCAACGACATCCTGGACTTCTCGAAGATCGAGAGCGGGCAGCTCGAGCTCGAGCGGCAGCCGTTCTCCGTGCGCGACTGCGTCGAGGGGGCGCTCGACCTGGTCGGCGCCGCAGCGGGCGCCAAGGGCCTGGACCTCGTCGCCGTCCTCGAGCCCGGCGTGCCGCCCGTCGTCGAGGGCGACGTCACCCGGCTGCGCCAGGTGCTCGTGAACCTGCTCAGCAACGCGGTGAAGTTCACCAGTCGCGGTGAGGTGGTCGTCACCGTGACGAGCACCCCGGCGCCGGGCGACGCCGCGGCGCTCGTGTTCGCGGTGCGCGACAGCGGCATCGGCATCCCCTCCGACCGCATGGACCGCCTGTTCCGCTCGTTCAGCCAGGTCGACGCGTCCACCACCCGCACGTACGGCGGCACCGGCCTCGGGCTCGCCATCAGCCGGCGGCTCGCCGAGGCCATGGGTGGCGAGCTGACCGTGCAGAGCGAGCCCGGCATCGGCTCGACCTTCACGGTCCGGGTGACCCTCCCTCTCGGCGCGGAGACCGAGGACCGGCTGCGCGTCCCGCCGGCCGAGCTGCCGGGTAAGTCGGCGCTGGTCGTCGACGACAACGACACCAATCGGCGCATCCTGCGCGCCCAGCTCGAGGCGTGGGGGATGCGGGTCGAGGACTTCGCCACGCCGGTCGCTGCTCTCGACCACGTCCTGGCCGGCGCGGCGTACGACGTCGTGCTGCTCGACATGCACATGCCGACGATGGACGGGCTGGAGCTCGCCCGGCGGATCCGGGACAGCCCGCGGGGCGAGCGGGTGCCGATGCTGCTGCTCACCAGCCTCGGCCAGCGGCCGCGCGGCGCGCAGGAGATCAACCTGGCCCACCTCACCAAGCCCGTGAAAGCAGCGTCGCTGCGGACCAGCGTCGCGCAGCTGCTCGGCGCGGTCGAGCGCGCACAGCAGGAGGCCCCGCAGGTGCAGGAGGCGCGGCTGCGCGTGCTGCTCGCCGAGGACAACGTGGTCAACCAGAAGGTCGCCACGCTCATGCTCGAGCGGATGGGTCAGCGCCCGGACGTGGTCAACAACGGCGTCGAGGCGCTGCAGGCGCTGCGCAGCGCGCCGTACGACCTGGTGCTCATGGACGTGCAGATGCCGGTCATGGACGGGCTGCAGGCCACCGAGCGGATCCGGGCGGAGCTGCCGCCGGACCGGCAGCCCCGCATCGTCGCCATGACCGCGAACGCGCTCGTCGAGGACCGCGACCGCTGCCTGGCGGCCGGCATGGACGACTACCTGCCCAAGCCGGTGCGCGCCGACGAGCTCGCCGCCGTCCTGGCGCGGGTGGCGGCGCCGGAGGGCGCCCCGCCCGTCCCGACCGGGCCGGCCGAGCCTGCCGAGGAGGGGGCGGCCGTCGACCCGGACGTGCTCACCGCGCTCACCGCCCGGCTCGGCGACCGGGCCGAGGCCTTCCGGGCGTCGCTGGTGCAGACCTGGCGCAAGGAGGCCGGCGAGCGACTGGCGGAGCTGGAGCGCGCGGTGCAGGCCGGGGACGCCGACGCGGTCGCGCGGGTCGCCCACACGCTCAAGAGCGGCAGCGCGTCGCTCGGCGCCCTGCGGCTGGCTCGGCTGTGCGAGCAGGTCGAGAACCGGCTGCGCGGCGGGCAGCCGGTGGACCTCGCCGAGGCCGGGCAGCGGATCGCCGACGAGGTCGCGCAGGCGCGGGAGGGGTTCTCCGACCTCGTGCCCGCCTGAGACCCTGCGGGCGCGGGCGCCCGTCAGTTGTGGGTGGCGTCGTCCGGGCAGGTGGAGAACAGCGCGAGCCGGCCGCCCTGCCGGCGCAGGACCTGCCGCCACAGGTGCTCGGGCTGCGAGCTGAACGCGTCGGCCGGGAGGGCGTCGAGCACCCACCACGCGCCCTGCTCGACCTCACCCTCCAGCTGACCTGCACCCCAGCCGGCGTAGCCCGCGAACACCCGCACCTGCTGCACGGCCGGCCGGACGGCGTCGGGCTCGGCGTCCAGATCGACCGTGCCGACCGGCGCGTCGACGTCGAGCGGCACGAAGTGCGGGCTCGAGGGGACGGGCTGGCTGCCCCCGCGCACCGCGCCGCGCCCGAGGCACAGCGCTGCGTTGCGCTGCACCGGGCCGCCCTCGAACACGACCTCGGGGTCGCCGGCGAGCGACTGCCAGCCGGGCAGCACGTCGTCGACGGGCGTGACGCTCGGCCGGTTGACGACCACACCCAGCGCGCCGTCCTCGTCGTGCTGCAGCAGCAGCACCACGGTGCGCCGGAAGGTCGGCTCGTCGAGCACGGGCGTGGCGATGAGCAGGCGGCCCGACCAGGACACGTGTGCCGCTCCCCCCGTCCTACTGCCCGACCTTGACCTTGCGGTTGGCCTTCGCCCGTCCGGTCTGGTCGAGGATCACCTTGCGGATGCGCACCGTGGACGGCGTCACCTCGATGCACTCGTCCTCGCGGCAGAACTCGAGCGCCTGCTCGAGGCTCAGCTGCTTGTGCGGGATGAGCGGTACGAGCACGTCGCCGGTGGACGAGCGCATGTTGGTGAGCTTCTTCTCCTTGGTCGGGTTGACGTCCATGTCGTCGGACCGGGAGTTCTCGCCCACGATCATGCCCTCGTAGACCTCGGTGCCCGGCCCGACGAACAGCGTGCCCCGCTCCTGCAGGTTGGCGAGGGCGAAGCCGGTCGTCGGTCCGCTGCGGTCCGCCACCAGCGAGCCGGTCGGGCGCGTGCGGATCTCGCCGAACCACGGCTCGTAGCGCTCGTGCACGTGGTGCAGCAGCCCGGTGCCGCGGGTCTCGGTGAGGAACTCCGTCCGGAAGCCGATGAGCCCGCGGGCCGGCACGAGGTACTCCAGCCGGATCCAGCCGGTGCCGTGGTCGACCATCTGCTCGAGCCGCCCCTTGCGCAGGGCCATGAGCTGCATGAGCACGCCCTGGTACTCGGTCGGGGCGTCGATGGTCAGCCGCTCGACCGGCTCGTGCACCTTGCCGTCGACGACGCGGGTGACGACCTGCGGCTTGCCGACGGTCAGCTCGAAGGCCTCGCGGCGCATGGTCTCCACGAGCACCGCCAGCTGCAGCTCGCCGCGGCCCTGGACCTCCCAGGTGTCGGGGCGCTCGGTCGGGTGGACCCGGATCGACACGTTGCCGACGAGCTCCTTGTCGAGCCGGTCCTTGACCATGCGCGCCGTGAGCTTCCTGCCGCTGCGGCCGGCCATCGGGCTGGTGTTGATGCCGATGGTCATCGAGATGTTCGGCTCGTCGATGGTGATGAGCGGCAGCGGGCGCGGGTCGTCCGGGTCGGCGAGGGTCTCGCCGATGGTGATCTCGGGGATGCCGGCGATCGCGACGATGTCGCCGGGACCGGCCTGGTCGATGGAGACCCGCTCGAGGGCCTCGGTGCCGAGCAGCTCGGTGAGCCGGACCCGCTCGACGGTCCCGTCATGCTTGCACCAGGCGACGGTCTGACCCTTCTTGATCCAGCCGTTGTGGACGCGGCACAGCGCGAGCCGACCGAGGTACGGCGAGGCGTCGAGGTTGGTGACGTGGGCCTGCAGCGACGCGCTCTCGTCGAACGACGGCGCGGGGATGGTGTCGCGGATGACGTCGAACAGCGGGTCCAGGTTGGGGCTGTCGGGGCTCGTGCCGTCGTCCGGCCGGGTGAGCGAGGCCTGGCCGGTCTTGGCCTGGCAGTACACGATCGGGAAGTCGATCTGCTCCTCGGTCGCGTCGAGGTCGAGGAACAGCTCGTAGGTCTCGTCGACGACCTCGGCGATCCGGGCGTCCGGCCGGTCCACCTTGTTGATGATGAGGATGACCGGCATGCTCTGCGCGAGCGCCTTGCGCAGCACGAAGCGGGTCTGCGGCAGCGGCCCCTCCGAGGCGTCCACGAGCAGCGCGACGCCGTCCACCATCGACAGGCCGCGCTCGACCTCGCCGCCGAAGTCGGCGTGGCCCGGCGTGTCGATGATGTTGATGAGCATGTCCTTGCGCCGGACCGCGGTGTTCTTCGCGAGGATGGTGATGCCCTTCTCGCGCTCGAGGTCCATCGAGTCCATGACCCGGTCCTGCACCGCGCCCTCGTCCACCTGGTGCTCTGTGTAGGCGCCGGACTGCAGCAGCATGGCGTCGACGAGGGTGGTCTTGCCGTGGTCGACGTGAGCGATGATCGCGACGTTGCGGATGTCGTTCCGCGTGGGCATGCGGGGGCTCCTGCTCGGGCTCGGGGAGGGCGCCGAGCGGCGCTCAGGCTCCCTACAGAGTACGGACGCGCGGCCCTGGGCATTCCCGCGCGCATGACCGGCACCGAGCCCGCGCAGCCGGAGCGGCGGGCGTGAGCGCCTCCTCCTACACCGACCCCGAGCTGCGCGAGCAGATCAAGCAGGAGGTGCTCGCCGGCGACAAGGGCGGCCGCCCCGGGCAGTGGAGCGCGCGCAAGGCGCAGCTCGTCGCGCGGCTCTACAAGGAGCGTGGCGGCGGCTACACCACCGACAAGGAGCACGAGCCCGAGGCGGCCCGGCACCTGGACCGCTGGACCGAGGAGGACTGGCAGACCGCCGACGGGTCCGCCCGCGCGCGGGACGGCGACGTCACGCACCGCTACCTGCCCAAGGAGGCCTGGGAGCACCTGACCCCGGAGCAGGCGGCGGAGACCGACGCGGTCAAGGTCGCGGCCGACACGCAGTTCGTGCCGAACACCGAGGCGGCCAAGCACGCCGGCCACGCGGCCCGCGAGCCGCTGCCGGACTACGACCGGCTCCCCGTCGCGCAGGTGCTGGCGGCGGTGCGGGAGCGCCCGCAGGCGGCGGAGCGGGTGCGCGAGTACGAGCAGGCGCACAAGGCGCGCAAGGGCGTGCTCCGGGCGCTGCCGGGCTGAGGGCGGGCGCGTCGCGCTGCGGGTCCGGGTGACGCCGCGGAGGTCAGGACGAAGGTGGCGGCACCCCGACCGCGGGAGACGCCGGGGACGGAGCGGGGCCCGCTGCCAGCACGCGGCGCAGCTCGTCGACGAGCGGCGCGTCGACCGGGATCCAGGGCACCGCGTCGAGCTCGTCGGCGGCCAGCCAGCGGTGCGCGTCGTGGTCGAGCGCGGCCGGCTCGTCGTCCGTGCTGGCGAGGTACACCCGCAGCACGAGCGTCTCGCCCACCGGCAGGTCCGGCCCGAGCCGGGGCCCGACCGCGGCCCGGACGCCGAGCTCCTCGGACAGCTCGCGGACCAGCGCCTGCGGCTCCGTCTCGCCCGGCTCGACCTTGCCGCCGGGGAACTCCCACAGCCCGGCCAGGTGCGGCGGCCGGGTCCGGCGGGCGGCGAGCACGCGTCCGTCGCGCAGCAGCGCGGCCCCCACGACGACGTGTCGTCCCTGCCGCTGCTGCCGCACCGCGCTCACGGTAGGGCGGCGAGGTGCCGTCGCGCGGCCGGCGGGGAAGGCAGGGCGAGCCCGCGCAGCGCTGCCCCGACGTGGAGGAACCGTGGCCACCCTGCTCGACGACGCCCTCGTGACCGACTCCCTGACGGCGCTCGAGGGCTGGACCGGCGACCGCAGCCGGATCAGCCGCACCGTCCGGCTGCCGGCCGAGCAGGACGCCCGGCTGCGTGCCCTTGTCGCCGAGACCGCGGACGCGATGGACCACCACCCCGTGCTCGAGGACGACGCTGACGGCACCCGCTACGTGCTGTGGACCCACTCGGAGGGCGGCGTCACCGAGCTCGACGTCGCGCTCGCCTCGCGGATCAACGACCTGCTGAACCGCATGACCGGCGACCCGTCCCCGAGCAGCGCGCCACGCTCCGACGCGCCCGACGTCGTCGCGCACGCGGCGCGCGAGGGCAGCGGGGCTCCCTCGTCCACGCCGTCGTCCGGTGACCGCCTCGAGCCGCTCGTCGGCGTCGCCGCCGTGGCCCAGGGCAGCACGCCGCAGGTGCCCGTCCCCGACCCGGAGGCGGGCGCGCCCCAGCCCGGCGTCGAGCCGCAGCAGGAGCCTCAGCAGCGGTAGGTGGGCGCGCAGGCCGCGGCACTGCTCGGCGGGCAGCCGCCGTACGGCGACGTCCCGCCGGTCGGGCCGGACGACGGCGGGCTGCGGCTGCGCCTGCCGCCGCGCTGGTCGTCCGACGTCACCCTCGACCTCCTCGCGAGGTCCACCGCTGGCGTGGCCCTGCGCCCGTCGGCGTACGACGGGCACCGGCTGCACCGCGTGCTGGACGCCGGCCGGCCGGTGGCCGTGCGGGTCGACGCCGCGCTCGCGGTCACCTGGACCGGCCCGGAGCCGGACCGGGCCGCCGTCCGCCGGCAGCTGACGATGGTGCTCGGCCTCGACGACCACCTCGGGACGCTCTGGGAGGCCTGCGCCCGCGTGCCCGCGTTGGCCTGGGTCAGCGAGACCGGGGCCGGCCGGGTGCTGCGCGCGCCGACCGTGCTCGAGGACCTCCTCGGACTGCTGTCGGCCACCGGCTCCTCGCTGCGCTCCTCCCGCGCCCGCGTCGCGGCCCTGGTC
>JALYMN010000528.1 GCA_030773675.1 Actinomycetota bacterium | reverse complement strand
GGCGAGGACGGCGCGGGCGGTGTCGGAGGCGGCGATCGACTTGCCCGCGTCCTCGAGCTCGGCCGCCGCGAAGCCCCGCGACACCGCCGAGCGCCCGCGGAGCAGGCCGAGCAGCTCCCCGCTGGTGCGGCCGGTCTACGCGGTGGCGCCCGCGAGGAAGTCCCCGACCGGCAGGCAGGCCGGGATTGTGTACTTGTGGTGCAGGTAGAAGTTGTCGCCCAGGTGCCTCGCGCAGTCGACCAGATGGTGCCCGAGGTCCGCGTCGGACAGCCCCTGCACCTCGACGGCCTGGATGCTCCGGTGCTTGGCAACGGCGCCGGGCTTGTCCACCTCGTCCCAGCGCGTGAGGTCCTCACGCCAGAGCTTGCCGTCCAGCGCCTTCGCCGACGTGGCGATGCGCTTGCGCATGGCCGGGTGCAGCCGGGTCAGCAGCATGAGCACCGGCTTGGGTGGAGGGCCCGAGGCTCCCTTGGGCGCCAGGAAGGCAGCCGGCTGGACGTACATGAAGGACTGGGAGAAGCCCGGCTCCAGGTGGTCGAGCAGGAGACCGAAGCGGGCCGTCCCCTCCGCGAACCCCTTCACGAACCCCTCCGCGGTCGGAGCCTGCGCGAACGCGGTGACGGGGCGCGAGCAGTGCGTGCTCTCGAGCTCCCACGGCCCCTTGCCGGGTGGCTCGAAGGTGCGCTCCCCGGACGGGCTGGCAGACGACACGGCGCCTCCTCTGCTAGGCGCGCCAGCGCGCGCATGACGGCCGCTGACGTGCACCTCGTTCGCGGGGTGCTCGCGGGTCAGCGCACTATCACGTCAGCGCCAGGGCCGGTCCATGGGCAATGCGGGTGGTTCCGCAGGGGGGTCGGACCGTCGCGCGTCCCGGCTCAGCCTTGGGGACGCGGGCGAGCAGCCGCGCGACGCTCTCCCGTGCGGCCGCGTCACCGAGACCCGAGCCGAGCGTGGCGACGTTCAGGACGGGGGCGGGCGGCTGCAGCTGCTCGAGGTGCTCGCGCGGGGTGGGGATCTGCGGCCGGTCCATCCCGCTTGTATCGGCCCGGGCCGGCGCCGGGGTTGAGCCCTAGCTCAGCGCGGCCCGTGCCAGGCCCACTCGATCTTGGGGCAGGCGTCAATGACGACCGTGAGGCCGGCCGCGCGCGCCCGCTCCGCCGCGCGCTCGTCGCGCACGCCGAGCTGCATCCACACCCCGCGCGCGCCGGCCTCGACGGCCTGGTCGACCACCGGCCCGACGAGGCGGCTGTTGACGAAGTAGTCGACGACGTCGACCGGGAAGGGCACCTCGGCGAGCGTCGCGTAGCCCTGCTCCCCGTGCACCGTCTCGGCCCGCGGGTGCACCGGCACGATCCGCTTGCCCTGCGCCTTGAGGAACGCGGCGACGCCGTACGCCGCGCGGCCGCGGTCGGTCGACAGCCCCACCACCGCCCAGGTGTCCATCGCGAGCAGGTCGTCGACGGCGCTCACGGCTCAGGGCCTGCCGAGCGCGCGGTACTGCCACCCGGCGGCGCGCCACACGTCCGGGTCGAGCGCGTTGCGCCCGTCGACGATGCGCTTGGACGCCACCACCTCGCCGAGCAGATCCGGGTCCATCTGCCGGAACTCGGCCCACTCGGTGAGGTGCAGGACGAGATCGGCGCCCCGTCCCGCCTCCAACGCGTTCTCGCGGTAGCCGAGCTCGGGGTGCCGGAGGCGCGCGTTGTCCATCGCCTGCGGGTCGTACAGCGTCACCGCCGCGCCCTGCTTCTGGATGCTCGCCGCCACGTCGAGCGCCGGGCTGTCGCGGATGTCGTCGCTGTTGGGCTTGAAGGCCGCGCCGAGCACCGCCACCCGCATGCCCCCGAAGCTGCCGCCGACGAACTCGCGGGCGATCTCGATCATCCGGGCGCGCCGGCGCAGGTTGATCGCGTCGACCTCCTTGAGGAACGACAGCGCCTGGTCCACGCCGAGCTCGCCGGCCCGGGCCATGAATGCGCGGATGTCCTTGGGCAGGCAGCCGCCGCCGAAGCCTAGGCCGGCGTGCAGGAAGCGCCCGCCGATGCGCTCGTCGTACGATAGCGCCTTGGACAGCATCGTCACGTCGCCGCGCGTCGCCTCGCACACCTCGGCCATCGCGTTGATGAACGAGATCTTCGTGGCGAGGAAGGCGTTGGCGGCCACCTTCACCAGCTGCGCGGTCGCGAAGTCGGTGACGACGACCGGCGTCGGCAGGTCGATCACCGGCGCGAACGCCGCGCGCAGCGCCTGCTCGCCGCGCTCCGAGCGGACGCCGAACACCAGCCGGTCGGGGGTGAGCGTGTCCTCGACGGCGAAGCCCTCGCGGAGGAACTCCGGGTTCCACGCCAGCTCGAGGTCGCGACCGACGGCCTCGACGAGCCCGGCGAGCCGCTCCGCCGTCCCGGACGGCACGGTGGACTTGCCGACGAGCACCGAGCCGGGCTGGGCCACGGGCGCGAGCGCCGCGAAGGCGGCGTCGACGTAGGTGAGGTCGGCGGCGTACTCGCCCTTCTTCTGCGGCGTGCCCACGCAGACGAAGTGGACGTCGCCGAACGCGCCCGCCTCCTCGTAGGAGGTGGTGAAGCGCAGGCGCCCGGTCTCGAGGTTCTTGCGCAGCAGCTCGGGCAGGCCCGGCTCGAAGAAGGGGACCGTGCCCCCGCTCAGCGCGTCGACCTTGGCCGGGTCGACGTCCAGCCCGAGGACCTCGAAGCCGAGCTCGGCCATGCAGACGGCGTGCGTGGCGCCGAGGTAGCCGGTCCCGATGACGGTCAGACGCGGGCGCC
>JALYMN010000527.1 GCA_030773675.1 Actinomycetota bacterium | reverse complement strand
AGCAGCTGCCGGTAGCCGCCGATCGTGGTCGGAAACGACTCGGTGCCCAGCACCCGGCCGAGTCGGTCCAGGGCCGCGGCGACGTGCAGGTCTTGGTGGGTGTCGACTCCGCCGGTGACGACGACCTCGGGAGATGTCCGGTGGTCATGTCCGTCCTTCTGCATCGGCAAGGGCAGGGCGGGCACGGTGCGACCGGAGGTCGGACAGGACAGGGACGGGCCTGTTGCAGCAGGCTCCTACAAGGTCACTTCCACCCGACGGCCGTGCCAGGTGTCTCCCGCCCGGCCGACGGATCGCTTACAGGGCAGCAGGTTCGCGCCGGCCGTTCTTGGAGTCAGACCGGGCGGGAGAACGCCACAAGTCTCATCCCTGCTCGTCCTGCCCTGGTGCTGCACCGGCCCCTGGCTGCCCCGAGGTGTGCGCCCTCCCGTACGTCGGCGAGTGACGCGAGGAGGATCTGTCGCGTGGACGTGTTGAGCAGCCGGGTGCTTCTGCGCCCCTTCGACCCTGCTCGGAGCCAGGCCTTCTACCGCGACGTCCTCGGCCTCGCCGTGGCTCGGGAGTTCGGCCCGCCCGAGCACCGCGGGTTCGTGTTCTTCCTGGGCAACGGCCTGCTCGAGGTGTCGGGTGTCGCGGAGGAACCCCCGGCCGGGCTCGCCCTGTGGGTGCAGGTCCGCGACGTCCAAGCCGAGTACGACCGGCTCGAGGGCGCCGGCGTCCGCGTGCTGCGGGAGCCCCGGCAGGAGAGCTGGGGTCTGGTCGAGGCGCGGGTGGCCGATCCCGACGGCGTGCAGATCGTGCTGGTCGAGGTGCCCGCGGACCATCCGCTGCGTCGCGACCAGCGATGACTGCCCCGCGCTGCCCGACGTGCACGCGGCTGCGGACGCTGCGCCGCGTGCGCACCGTCGATCCGGAGCGGACACGATGAGCACCGCCTAGGAGGCGGCGACGTACGAACGGACCAGCCCGAGCGCCAGGTCCAGTTGCTCCCGCGGGGCCGCGTACGACAGCCGCAGGAACCCCTCCCCGCCGGCACCGAAGGCGCTGCCAGGCAGGCAGGCGACGCCGGCCTGCTGCAGCAGCCCGTCGGCGACGTCCTGGGACGACCGGCCCAGCGCACGCACGTCCGGGAACGCGTGGAAGGCGCCGTCCGGGCGCTGGCAGGAGATGCCGTCGATCGCGTTCAGCCCGTCGACCACGAGGTCGCGCCGCTGAAGGAACTGCTCGCGCATCTGCTCCACCGCGTCCCACGGCCCCTCCAGAGCAGCGACGGCCGCGTGCTGGCTGAACGCCGGCACGCACGAGACGGAGTTGACCAGCAGCCGCGTCACCGGCTCGACCAGCTCGGCCGGGAAGACGCCGTAGCCCAGCCGCCACCCGGTCATCGCGAACGTCTTGGACCAGCCGTCGAGCAGGATCGTCCGCTCGGCCATGTCGGGGACGTCGAGGACGCTGGGCGGACGGCCGTCGTAGCAGAGCGCCGAGTAGATCTCGTCGGTCAGCACGACGAGGTCGTGCTCCGCGGCGATCTGCGCGACGGCCTCGACGTCCTCGCGGCTGCTGACGCTGCCGCACGGGTTGTGCGGGGAGTTGAGGATGACCATCCTGGTGGGAGGGGTGACCAGGGACGCGACCTCAGCCGGGTCGACGCGGAAGGCGTTCTCGGCGTGCAGCGGTATCGGGACCGGGATCGCGCCGGCGAACGACACGATCGAGGCGTACATGGGGAAGCCGGGGTCGGGGCAGAGCACCTCGTCCCCCCGCTCGCACAGCGCGAGGATGCTGAAGAACATCACCGGCTTGCCCCCGGGCGTGATCACCACGCGGTCGGGGGTGGTCTGCAACCGGCCGACGCGAGCCAGGTGCGCGGCCACGGCGCTGCGCAACTCGGGGATCCCGGGGGACGGCACGTAGTGCGTCAGCCCGCGCTCCAGGGCCTGCTCAGCCGCGGCCACCACGTGCGGCGCAGTCGGGGCGTCGGGCTCGCCGATCTCGAGGTGCACGACCGTCCGGCCGGTCGCCTCCAGCGCCTTGGCCTTGGCCAGCACCTCGAAGGCGGACTCCGTGCCAAGACGTCCCATCCGCGCCGCGAGCCGCACCTGGGCCTCCTCGTCCCTGGACGCGCTGCCGCCCCGTCGTGGCCAGCCGTCCGATTTACCGCCCGCAGCCAAGCACTGGCCGTGACCGCGTGCCGATCACCCCGCAGCCGGACGCGGTCTCAGTTGCGTGCCGCACGCCGCGCCGCGGGCAACGCGTGGTTCGCGATCGGACCGGACACGGAAGCGGGCACTCCCCGCGCGCCGCGCCCGACCTCGACCTGGTGCTCAGAGCACCCCGGACCCTGTCCGCGCTCCAGGAGGGCGCAGCAGGCTGCCGCCTCCGGCGCCGAGCCCGTCGCTGCGCAGAGACTGGGCCGTCCGCCACCTCGCCGCCGAGACTGCCTGCTGGACTCGGGGACGAGCCGCTGCCTCATCGCCCACCTCTCCGCGTCGGCATGCAGCGCGTGGTGGCGCTCAAGGCGGCCAAGGGAGCCAGTCCGCGTCTTGATGGGTTCCAGGAGGTGGGCCAGACTCTGCAACGTGCCGAGCACGTCGGAGGTCGAGCGTCTGCTCCGCGACGCCGGTCTGCGTGTGACGCGTCCCCGAGCGGCGGTCCTGGCCGCCGTGCACGACAGTCCGCACATCGACACCGACTCGATGATCGGCATCGTGCGCGAGCGTCTCGGTGCAGTGTCCCACCAGGCCGTCTACGACGTGCTGCGCGCGTTGACGGCGGCCGGTCTGCTGCGGCGCATCGAACCGGCGGGTTCGGTGGCGCGGTACGAGGCGCGGGTCGGCGACAACCACCACCACGTGGTCTGCCGGTCGTGCGGCGCGATCGCCGACGTCGACTGCGCGGTCCGGGCCGCCCCTTGCCTGACGGCCTCCGATGACGCGGGCTACGCAATCGACGAGGCGGAGGTCATCTACTGGGGCCGGTGCCGTGCTTGCGCCGCCGCGACGTCGCGTCGTCCAGCGACTGAGGGCGGACGGGGAGGGTGGACAGGGGCTGCAGAGCGGTCGACGTCGACGGCGACAGTTGTGTCCGAGCGGAACGGCGAGACATCAGGAGAGGACCCCAGGTGACCGAGAGCATCAACAAGGCCGACACCGAGAGCACCAGCGAGAGCGAGAACCCGGCGATCCCCAGCCCTACGGTCAAGGGCACCCGACCAAGGACGAACCGCGACTGGTGGCCGAACCAGCCGGACCTGCAGGTCCTGAACAAGCCCGCACGTGACTCCGACCCGCTGGGCCCCGACTTCAGCTACGCGAAGGCGTTCCAGTCCCTCGACGTCGAGGCGCTGAAGCAGGACCTCGTCGAGCTCATGACGACGTCGCAGGACTGGTGGCCGGCCGACTACGGGCACTACGGGCCGCTGTTCATCCGGATGTCGTGGCACGCCGCCGGCACGTACCGCGTGGCCGACGGCCGCGGCGGTGCCGGCTCGGGCGAGCAGCGCTTCGCACCTCTCAACAGCTGGCCAGACAACGCCAACCTCGACAAGGCCCGCCGGCTGCTCTGGCCGATCAAGCAGAAGTACGGCCGGAAGGTCTCCTGGGCTGACCTGCTCGTGCTGGCCGGCAACGTCGCGCACGAGTCCATGGGCTTCAAGACCTTCGGCTTCGCCTTCGGGCGGGAGGACGTGTGGCAGCCCGAGGAGATGTTCTGGGGGCCGGAGGACACCTGGCTCGGCGACGAGCGCTACAGCGACGACAGGGAGCTCGCCGGTCCGCTCGGCGCCGTGCAGATGGGCCTGATCTACGTCAACCCGGAGGGTCCGAACGGCACCCCGGACCCGCTGGCCTCCGCCAGGGACATCCGCGAGACCTTCGGCCGGATGGCGATGAACGACGAGGAGACCGTCGCGCTGATCGCCGGGGGTCACACGTTCGGCAAGACCCACGGCGCCGGCGACCCCAGCCTGGTCGGTCCCGAGCCCGAGGGCTGTCCCGTCCACTCGATGGGGCTGGGCTGGAAGAACGAGCTCGGCGCCGGCAAGGGCAAGGACAGCATCACCAGCGGCCTCGAGGGCGCGTGGACCCCGACGCCGATCCAGTGGGACAACAGCTTCTTCGAGACGCTGTTCCGCTGGGAGTGGGAGCTCACCGAGAGCCCGGCGGGCGCCAAGCAGTGGAAGCCCAAGCAGCCCGAGGCCCAGGAGCTCGTGCCCGACGCGCACGTGCCCGGCGTCAAGCACCCGCCGATGATGGCGACGACAGACCTCGCGCTCATCACCGACCCGTCGTACAAGCAGATCTCGCGGCGGTTCTACGAGAACCCCGACCAGCTAGCCGACGCATTCGCGCGGGCCTGGTACAAGCTGCTGCACCGCGACATGGGGCCGGTCTCGCGCTTCCTCGGGCCGTGGGTCCCGGAGCCGCAGCTGTGGCAGGACCCGGTGCCGCCGGTCGACCACGAGCTGATCGACGAGTCCGACATCGCCGAGCTCAAGGCGAAGCTGCTGCAGTCGGGGCTGTCGGTCTCGCAGCTGGTCTCGACGGCGTGGGCGGCCGCGGCGTCGTACCGCGGCACCGACAAGCGCGGCGGCGCCAACGGGGCGCGGCTGCGGCTCGCGCCACAGAAGGACTGGCCGGTCAACGCCGGCACCGGCGAGGTGCTGCAGGTGCTCGAGCAGATCCAGCAGGAGTTCAATAACTCGACGTCCGACGGGAAGAAGGTCTCGCTGGCCGACCTCATCGTGCTGGGCGGCTGCGCCGCGGTCGAGAAGGCGGCGAACGAGGCGGGAGTCGACGTGAGCGTGCCGTTCGCGCCGGGCCGCACGGACGCGAGCCAGGAGCAGACCGACGTCGAATCGTTCGCGGTGCTCGAGCCGAAGGCCGACGGGTTCCGCAACTACCTGCAGCCGGGGTCGAAGGTGTCGCCGGAGACGCTGCTGGTGGACCGGGCCTACATGCTCGAGCTCACCGCGAAGGAGATGACCGTCCTCGTCGGTGGCATGCGCGTGCTCGGCGCGAACCACGGCGGCACGCAACACGGCGTGTTCACCGACCGGCCCGAGACGCTGACGAACGACTTCTTCGTCAACCTGCTCGCCAGCCGCGACTGGACGACCTCGACGTCGGACGCGAACGTCTACGAGAACGGCGAGTGGACGGCCACCGCGGTCGACCTCGTCTTCGGCTCGAACTCGATCCTGCGCGGCATCGCTGAGGTGTACGGCGCGAACGACGGCCAGCAGCCGTTCGTCCGCGACTTCGTGAGGGCGTGGGACAAGGTGATGAACCTCGACCGGTTCGACCTGCGCTGACCGCTGACCGTGAGGGCTGCGACGGTGCCCGACGGTGGCCCAGGTCAGCAC
>JALYMN010000526.1 GCA_030773675.1 Actinomycetota bacterium | reverse complement strand
GCCGTGGCCGACGCGGTGGCCGCGGGCGACCTGGCCGTGCCCGTCCCCGCCCAGGTGGCGGTCGAGCGGCCCCGCGTCAAGGAGCACGGCGACTACGCCACCAGCGTGGCGCTGCAGCTGGCCGGGCCGGCGGGCCGGAGGCCGCGCGAGGTGGCCGAGCTGCTCGCCGGCCGGCTGCGCGCGACTCCCGGCGTGGCCCAGGTCGACGTCGCGGGTCCGGGGTTCCTCAACCTGCGGCTCGCCCAGGACGCGCTCGGCCAGGTGGCCGCGACCGTGGTGCGGCAGGGGCCGGCGTACGGGCGCAACGACAGCGCCGCCGGCACGAGCATCGACCTCGAGTTCGTGAGCGCCAACCCCACCGGGCCGATCCACATCGGCGGGGTGCGCTGGGCCGCGGTGGGCGACGCGATGGCGCGCCTGCTGGAGGCCAGCGGGGCGGAGGTCACGCGGGAGTACTACGTCAACGACGCGGGCGTGCAGATCGACCGGTTCGCCGAGAGCCTGCTCGCCGCGGCGACCGGGCGCCCGGTGCCCGACGAGGGCTACGCCGGCGCGTACGTCGGCGAGTGGGCGCAGCGGGTCGTCGCGCGGGAGCGGGAGGCCGGCACCGACCTGCTCGCCCTGCCCGAGGAGCAGGCCCTGCCCCGGTTCCGCGCGGTCGGGCTGCAGGTGGCGCTGGAGGAGATCCGGGGCTCGCTCGCGCAGTTCAGCGTCGAGTTCGACGTGTGGTTCTCCGAGGCCTCGCTGGAGACGAGCGGCGCGGTCGAGCGCGCACTGCAGCGGCTGCGCGAGCAGGGCCACGTCTACGAGGCCGACGGCGCGGTGTGGCTGCGTACGACCGACTTCGGCGACGACAAGGACCGCGTCCTCGTCAAGAGCGACGGCGAGGGCACCTACTTCCTGTCCGACGCGGCCTACTACGTCGACAAGCGGTCCCGCGGCTTCGACACCTGTGTCTACCTGCTCGGCGCCGACCACCACGGCTACGTCGGCCGGCTGAGAGCGCTCGCCGCCTGCGCCGGCGACGACCCGGACACCGCCCTCGAGGTGCGCATCGGGCAGCTGGTCAACGTGCTGCAGGGCGGCCAGCCGGTGCGCATGAGCAAGCGGGCCGGGACGATGGTCACGCTCGAGGACCTGCTGGCGCTGACCGGCGCTGACCCCGCCCGCTACACGCTGGCCCGGTCGTCGGCCGACAGCCCGCTCGACCTCGACGTCGACCTCGTCACCCGGCAGACCGCCGACAACCCGGTGTTTTACGTGCAGTACGCCGCGACCCGCGCCGCCTCGGTGCTGCGCCACGCCGCCGAGGCGGGGATCGCCGAGCCCGGGCCGGACGACGTCGACCTGGCGCTGCTGGCCCACCCGCGCGAGACCGAGCTGCTGCTCGCCCTCACCGAGTTCCCGCAGGTCGTGGCGCTCGCGGCCGAGCTGCGCGAGCCGCACCGGGTCGCCCGCTACCTGGAGGAGAAGGTCGCCAAGGCGGCGCAGCGGTTCTGGGACGAGTGCCAGGTGCTGCCCAAGGGCGACGAGGACGTCGCGACGACCACGGCGCCGCGGCTGCTGCTGTGGCGGGCCACCCGCACGGTGCTCGAGAACGGCCTCGGACTGCTCGGCGTCCACGCACCGGAGCGCATGTGAGCGCGGCGACGACCGGTCTGCGCGCCGGCGTCGACCTCGACCCGGGCGTGTGGCCGCGGACCGCGCGGCGCGGCGCGGACGGCGTGCTGGAGGTCGGCGGCGTCGACGTCCGGGTGCTGGCGGAGGAGTTCGGCACGCCGGCGTACGTGCTCGACGAGACCGACTTCCGCGAGCGCTGCCGGGCCTGGGCCGAGGCGTTCGAGGGCGCGACCGTGTACTACGCCGCGAAGGCGTTCCTGTGCACCGCCGTCGCCCGGTGGGTCGCCGAGGAGGGGCTCTCGCTCGACGTCTGCACCGGCGGCGAGCTCGCGGTGGCGCTGCGCGCCGGCTTCCCGCCCGAGCGGCTGCTGTTCCACGGCAACAACAAGTCCGGGGCCGAGCTCGAGCGCGCCGTCGAGGTCGGCGTCGGCCGCGTCGTCGTCGACTCCACCGACGAGCTGGGCCGGCTGGTCGCGGTCGCCGAGCGGGCCGGCGTCCGCCAGCCGGTGTACGTGCGCGTGACCCCTGGCATCGAGGCGCACACCCACGAGTACATCTCGACCGGTCAGGAGGACTCGAAGTTCGGGTTCTCGCTGGACAGCGGCGCGGCGGCCGAGGCCGTGCGCCGGGTGCTGGCGACGCCGTCGCTGTCGCTGGTCGGCCTGCACTGCCACATCGGCTCGCACATCTTCGACGACACCGGGTTCGCCGCGGCCGCGCACCGGATGGTGGCGCTGCTCGCCGCGGTGCGCGACGAGCACGGGGTCGAGCTCCCCGAGCTGGACCTCGGCGGCGGACAGGGTATCGCCTACACGTCGTCGGACGACCCGATGCCCGTCGAGCAGCACGCCGCCGACCTGCGCGAGATCGTCCGCCGCGAGTGCGCCGTCGCGGGCCTCGCCGTCCCCCGGCTCGCGGTCGAGCCGGGCCGGGCGATCGCCGGGCCGACCGCGGTCACCCTGTACCGCGTGGGCACCGTGAAGGACCTGCCGGGCGTGCGCACCTGGGTCAGCGTCGACGGCGGCATGAGCGACAACATCCGCACCGCCCTGTACGACGCGCGCTACACCGCCGTCCTCGCCGACCGGGAGAGCGACGCCGACGCGCGCACGGTGACGGTGTGCGGCAAGCACTGCGAGAGCGGTGACGTGGTGGTGCGCGACGTGCCGCTGCCGGCGGACCTCGCGGTCGGCGACCTCGTCGCCGTCCCGGCGAGCGGCGCCTACCACCGCTCGATGGCCAGCAACTACAACCACGTGCCGCGGCCGCCGGTCGTCGCGGTGCGGGACGGGCAGGCGCGCGTGGTCGTGAGACGCGAGACCGAGGACGACCTGCTGCGCCTGGACGTGGCGCCGTGACCCGCGGGGCGCGCGGCGCGGCGCAGCGGGCGGTCCCGCAGCGCCTGGC
>JALYMN010000525.1 GCA_030773675.1 Actinomycetota bacterium | reverse complement strand
ATGCGGCCGCGGTGCGCCGGGCCGGCGCCGGGCACGTCGTCGTCCGGACCGACCGGGACTGGCTGCCCGACCTCGCCCGCTACCTGGCCGCCCGCCGCCGGGTGCGCGCGGCCGGCCGAGGACGGTGAGCTCCCCGTGGACCTCCCGGTGACCTTCACCGAGCCGGTCAGGCTGCTGGTGCTGGTCGTCGTCGGCGCGCTCGCGCTGCTCTACGTGCGCCTGCTGCGCCGGCCGTCTCCGCACGCTGTCCGCTTCCCCGAGCTGGACCTGCTCGCCGCCGTCGCCCCGCGGGTCCCCGGCTGGCGGCGCCACGTGCCCGCGGGGCTGCTGCTGCTCGCGCTCGTCGCGTTGACCACCGGCTTCGCCCGGCCGGAGGCCGAGCGCCGCGTGCCGCGCGAGCGGGCAACCGTCGTCGTGGCGCTCGACGTGTCGCTGTCGATGGAGGCCGACGACGTCGACCCGGACCGGATCACTGAGGCCAAGCGGGCAGCCCGGGTGTTCGTCGACGGGCTGCCAGGCCGCTTCAACGTCGGGCTGGTCGCCTTCAGCGGCGTCGCCTCGGTCGTGGTGCCGCCCACCCAGGACCACGCGTCCGTGCTGGCCGCCGTCGACGGCCTCGAGCTCGGCCCGGGCACCGCCATCGGCGAGGCCGTGATCACCTCGCTCCAGGCGCTGGCGCAGGTGCCCGGGCAGGCGGGCGCCCCGGCGCCCCCGGCCCGCGTCGTCCTGCTCTCCGACGGCGCGAACACGCAGGGACGTCCGATCAGCCGGGCGGTGGAGCAGGCGACGGCGGCTGGCGTCCCGGTGTCGACGATCGCCTACGGCACGGAGGAGGGCGTCGTCGAGGTCGAGGGCCAGCGGGTGCCGGTCCCGGTTGACGCGCCCGCGCTGCGGCGGCTCGCCGAGCAGACGGGTGGCGAGGCCTACGAGGCGGAGAGCGGCGACGAGCTGTCCCAGGTGTACGACGACATCGGCAGCCAGGTCGGCTCCACGGTCGAGCGGCAGGAGGTCACCGTCGTGCTCACCGGTCTGGGCCTGGCGCTCGCCGCCGCGGCGGCGGTCACCGCGCTGCTCTGGTCGCCCCGCGTGGCGTAGCAGCCGCCCGCCGGCCATGGCGCCCCCGGTGCCCGGGCGCGGCGGAGAGCGGTCCCACACCCGGCGCGCGGGTCCGGCGGAGACGGGTGGGCATGGACACTCGCGTGACCCTGCCCGACCTCGCCTTCGCCGTCGTCGGCGTCGGGGCCCTGCTGGCGGCCCTGCTGCCGCGCGTGCTCGAGGGGCGCCGCCCCGTCTCGCTGCCGATCGTGTTCCTGCTGCTCGGCGCGGCGCTCGGGCTCGCCCCCGGCCTGCCCCGGCTGGACCCGCTGGGCGAGTCGGCCTTCGTGGAGCACCTCACCGAGGTCACCGTCATCATCGCGCTGATGGGCGCGGGCCTCGGCCTGGACCGTCCGCCCGGCTGGCGGCGCTGGTCGACGACCTGGCGGCTGCTCGGCATCACGATGCCGCTCACCATCGCCGCCGTCGCACTGCTGAGCGGCTCGCTGCTCGGACTGGCCCCCGCCGCGGCGCTGCTGCTCGGTGCCGCGCTCGCCCCGACCGACCCGGTCCTCGCCGGCGAGGTGCAGGTGGGCGAGCCCGCCACCGAGGAGGTCGAGGACCTCGAGCGCGCCGAGGACGAGGTGCGGTTCGGCCTCACCAGCGAGGCCGGGCTCAACGACGCCCTCGCGTTCCCGTTCGTCTACGCAGCCATCGCCATGGCCGACCACGGCACCGACCGCGGCGGCTGGATCGGCGGGTGGCTCGCGTTCGAGGTCGCCTACAAGGTCGGCGTCGGCCTGCTGGGCGGCCTGGCGGTCGGGTGGCTGCTCGCCCGGCTGTTCTTCTCCAGCCGCCGGCAGGTGCTGCGCCTGTCCGAGCACAGCGAGGGGTTCGTCGCCCTCGCCGCGACGTTCCTCGCCTACGGGCTGACCGAGGTCGTGCAGGGCTACGGGTTCCTCGCCGTGTTCGTCGCGGCGGTGACCATCCGCGGCTCCGAGCGCTTCCACGGCTACCACGTCGTGCTGCACGACTTCATCGAGCAGATCGAGCGGCTGCTCACCGTGCTCGTGCTGCTGCTGCTCGGCGCGGCCGCGGTCGGCGGCCTGCTCGCCCCCGTCGGGTGGCGCGAGGTCGCCCTCGCCGCGCTCGTGCTGCTCGTCGTCCGGCCGCTCGCCGGGCTGCTCGGCCTGCTCGGCGGCTGCGGAACGCGGCCGGAGCGGGCAGCGATGGCGTTCTTCGGCGTCCGGGGGATCGGCTCCGTCTACTACGTCGCCTACGGCCTCGGGGCGGCGCAGTTCGCCGGCGGGGACCGGGTCTTCGCCGTCGTGGCGCTGGTGATCATCGCGTCGGTGCTGCTGCACGGCACGACCGCGGGTCCGGTCATGGCCGTCCTGGACCGGCGCGCGCGCCAGCAGCGCCCCGGGGGAGCACCGGGTCAGGAGGAGCGGGCCGCGGTGCGGTGATCGTCGGGGTGGTCGGCGACGACGACCACGCGGTCGCCCCGGCGCAGCACCCGCGCGTCGTCGCTGCCGAAGCGGTGTACCTGGTCGCCGCGCAGCGCCGCGACCACGAGGTCGCGGCTGTCACGCGCGGGCCGGTCGACCTCGGAGGGCGCCACCTGCCGCTCGGTCAGCTCCAGCCCGTGCTGCGGCACGAGGAGGTCCTCGAGCACCAACCCCAGCCGGGGGCTGATGGCCGACAGCCCGATCAGCCGCCCGGCCGCCTCCGACGACACGACCACGCTGTCGGCGCCGCTGCGTCTCAGCAGCGGCGCGTTTTCGACCTCGCACCGCGGCGACGACCTGCGCCGCGCCGTTCTGCTGCCGGACGGTGAGCACGACCAGGACCGCCGTGTCGTCGCGTTGGGCGGCGACCAGCACGCGCTCGGCCCGCCCGACCTGGGCCTGGCGCAGCACCTCGCTGCGGGTCGCGTCACCGCAGACGGCGGACAGCCCGGCCGAGATGGCTTCGGCGACCCGGTCGGAGTGGGCGTCGACCACGACGATCCGCTCGGCGGGGTAGCCGTCGTCGAGCAGGGCGCGGGTCGCGCTGCGCCCCTTGGTGCCGTAACCGACCACGACGGCGTGGGACTCCACCGACTTCCTCCAGCGGGAATGGCGCCACTGCCCCCGGGTGCGCTGCGTGAGCACCTCGAGCGTGGTGCCGACGAGGACGATGAGGACAGGATGCGCAGCGGCGTGACGACCAGCACGTTGATCAGGCGTGCCTCGTCGGTGACGGGGACGATGAGGCCGTATCCCGTGGTCGACAGGCTGACGGTGGCGTAGTAGACGGCGTCCAGCAGCGACAGCCCGTCGTCGTTGTTGTCCCGGTCGCCCTCGCGGTCCAGGTACACCGTGGTGACCATCAGGGCGAGCAGCGACGTGGCAAGACCGACGCGGGCGCAGGACGGCCTGCAGCGGCGGCCGTTCGACGTGGGGGAGGACCAGCTGCCCCGCGACCCCGTGCTCGGGGTCGGGCGGCCGCCGCGGCCGGCGGCTCAGGACCACGGCCGCAGAACGGGCCGCGCCGGACCGCCCTCCTCCAGGGTCGGACGCTTCCCGCCACGGCCGACCTCGTCGACCGGCCGCACGTCGCTCACGGCGCCGGGCACGTGGAGCGGCCGCGTGCTCCCGTGCGGCCCGGTGGCGGCGGTCATGCCTCCTCCTGCTGCACGAGCGCGCGCAGCGCCTTGCGGTCCGTCTTGAACACGCTCGTGAGCGGCACCGCGTCGACGACACGCACCTCGCGCGGGTACTTGGCCGCGCTCAGGTGCTCCCGCGCGTGCGCGACGAGCTGCTCCGGCGTCACGTCGGCGCCCGGGACGAGTTGCACGAAGGCCAAGACCTCCTCCCCGACGACGGGGTCCGCACGCCCGACCACCGCGGCCGCGGCCACCTGCGGGTGCGCCACGAGGACGTCCTCCACGTCGCGGGGGAAGACGTTGAAACCGTTGCGGATGATGAGGTCCTTGAGCCGGTCGACGACGTAGAGGTAGCCGTCGTCGTCGAGGTGGCCGACGTCCCCCGTGTGCAGCCAGCCGTCGCGCAGCACCTGGGCCGTGGCCTGCGGGTCCCGCCAGTAGCCCTGCATGAGCACCCGCCCGCGCACGCAGATCTCGCCGTCCTGACCGGGCGGGAGCACCTCGCCGTCCGGACCCTCGATGCGCACCTGCGCCCCCGGCACCGGGGTGCCGACGGACCCCAGCCGGCGGGGGACGTCCGGCGGCTGCGCGCTGATCAGCGCGCTGGTCTCGGTGCAGCCGTAGCCCTCCCGGACCTCCACGCCGGGCAGCCGCCGCTCCAGCGCCAGCGCCACCTCGGGAGCGAGCGGCGCGCCGCCGCTGCCGATGCGCTCGAGCGAGGACAGGTCGTGCTCCTCGAGGGGCTGGGCCAGCAGCATCGAGATCATCGAGGGGACGAGAGAGGCCTGCTGCACCCGGTGCTCTTCCGCCAGCGCCAGGAAGCCGGCCGGGTCGAACCAGCGCATGAGCACCTGCAGGCCGGGTTCGACCGCGTGCAGCCCGGTGACCTGCACCATGAGCCCGTAGACGTGCGCGAGCGGGAGGGGGAGCAGACTGCGGGTGCGTCCCGGCCGGTGGCCCACCGCGTGCCCGGCCGCGCCCGCGGCGTCCAGGCTCGCGTGCGTCAGGACGACGCCCTTGCTGCGCCCGGTCGTGCCTCCCGTGTAGAGCAGGGCCGCCATGTCGTCGGGCGTGCGGTCGACCAGCCCGAGCTCGTCGCCGCTCTCGAGCTCGGCGAACGACGTCGTGCCCGGCACCGGGTCGGCCGCGCCGACGAGCACGACCGGCAGCCCGGGTGCCGCCGCGCGCACCTTGGGGAGCCACTCCGGCGTCGTGACGGCGGCGTGGGCGCCGGAGTCGCGGACGACGTGCCGGATCTCGTCCTCGGTGAGCAGGAACAGCACCGGCGTGGCGACGGCGCCCGCGCGCCACAGCGCCGCGTAGCTGATGCCCACCTCGGGGCAGTTCGTCATGCACACGAGCACCCGGTCACCCGGGCGGACGCCGAGCCCGGCGAAGCCCGCCGCCGCCCGGCGGGCGCGTGCGGCGAGCTCGCCCGCACTGTGCTCGGTGCCCTCGAACAGCAGCCGCCCTGCGCCGCCGAGCCGCTCGAGCACCTGCTCGGCGCGCTCGCCGAGCGTGGCGGGCGACAGGGCCGGGTCGAGTGCGGTCACGGGGACCTCCGCGCGGAGTCGGGGCAGGACGTCCGCAGTGGAGCACGCAGGTCCGACAGGACGACAGCGCGTCCTGCCGCGCCCGGTCCCGCAGACGCGGGCCGGCGCGCTCCCGGAACTGTCGGACGCCGCTGGCAGGGTCCGCGGCATGACAACGACGTCCACCGCGCTGCTCGTCGCCCTCGGCGTGGGGCTCCTGCTCGGCGCTGCCCTGGGGCTGCTCGTCGCAGCGGCGCG
>JALYMN010000524.1 GCA_030773675.1 Actinomycetota bacterium | reverse complement strand
TGGACGCTGACGAAGGCGGCCGAGGCCGCCGAAGTCAGCGTCCGCTGCGCGCGCAAGTGGGTCGGCCGCTTCCGCGCCGAGGGCGAGCTCGGGCTGCGGGATCGCCCCTCGACGCCGCGCACGGTGGCCAACCGGACCGGCGAGCGGCGCGTGGAGGTCATCTGCGCGCTGCGGCGGTTGCGCTTCACCGGCCCGGAGATCGCCGAAACGCTCGGGATGGCGCTTTCGACGGTGTCGGGGATCCTCACCCGAGCGGGCATGGGTCGCCTGGGGCGGCTCGGCCTCGAGCCCGCCAAGCGCTACGAGCGCCAGCGACCCGGCGAGCTCATCCACATCGACGTCAAGAAGCTCGGACGCATCGCGCGGCCCGGCCACCGGGTGCTTGGCCGCCAGAGCGCCGACGGCCATCACCGCCGCAGCTTTGAGCACGGCTGGGAGTTCGTTCACATCGCAATCGACGGCTGCACCCGCCTGTGAGGTGCTCGCCGACGAGCGAGCAAGCACCGCGGTCGGCTTCCTCACGCGCGCGGTCGCCTTCTTCCGCCGCCACGGCATCGCGCCCAAGCGGCTGATCACCGACAACGGCTCGGCCTACCGCTCGACCGTCCACGCGATCGCCTGCCGCGCACTTGGCCTGCGCCCACCTGGCACGCGTCCCTATCGGCGTCAAACCAACGGCAAGGCCGAGCGCTTCATCCGCACGCTGCTCGGCGGCTGGGCTTACGGCGCGCTCTACCGCAACAGCTCAGAACGCAGCGCAGCCCTTGACGCCTGGCTCGACTACTCCAACCATCGCCGGCGACACAGCCCCCTCGGCCACAAGCCCCCGATCGCTCGCCTCAACGAGCGAACCAACCTCGTCAGGACTTACACCTACCGTCGCGGTGCTCAGACCTCGACGACGACGGGGAGGATCATCGGCCGGCGCCGCAGGCGGCGGAAGACGAACTCGGCGAGGTCGTCGTGGAGCAGCTGCTGCACGAGGTCGACCTCGTGGACGTCGTTGTCGGCGGCGCGGTCGAGGGACTGCTCGACCTGCGCGCGGACGGCGGCCACGAAGGCCGGCTCGTCCTCGGTGAGCGGCACGCCGCGCAGGATGACCTCGTGGTCGGTGAGCGTCTCGCCCTCGTCGACCGACACGGTGGCCACGACGAAGAGGATCCCGTCGGCCGACAGGGCGCGGCGGTCGCGCAGCGCGCTCTCGGTGGGGTCGCCGAGCTCGATGCCGTCCACGAAGACCATGCCGGCCTGCACGCGGGTGCCGAAGCGCGCGCCGTCGGCGTCGACCTCCAAGGGCAGCCCGTTGTCGCCGCGGAACGTGCGCTCGGCGGGGATGCCGACCGCCTGGCCGAGCTCGGCGTGCAAGCGCAGGCGCTTGTGGTCGCCGTGCATCGGCATGAGGTAGCGCGGGCGCGTGAGGTTCAGCATCAGCTTGAGCTCCTCGCGGTGCCCGTGGCCGGAGGTGTGGATCGCGGCGTCGCGGGCCGTCACGACGTCGCAGCCGATCTGGAAGAGCCGGTCGATCGTGTCGTTGATCGCGCGCTCGTTGCCGGGGATGGGCGTCGCCGAGAAGACGATCGTGTCGCCGGCATGTAGGCGCACCTGGCGGTGCTCGCGGTAGGCCATCCGCCGCAGCGCGGCGAGCGGCTCGCCCTGTGACCCGGTGGTCACGATCACGAGCTGCTCGTCGGGCACGCGGTCGAGCGCGCGCGGCTCGACGAGCATCTCCTTCGGGATCCGGATGTGCCCGAGGTCGCGGCCGATGCCCACGTTGCGGACCATGGAGCGCCCGAGCAGCGCGACGCGGCGGCCGAGACGGTCGGCGGCGTCGACGACCTGCTGGACGCGGTGGATGTTCGAGGCGAAGCTCGTGACGATGATCCGGCCCCGGCAGCGCGCGAAGACCTCGTGCAGCTGCGGGCCGACGTCGGACTCCGAGGGCGCGAAGCCGGTGCGGTCGGCGTTCGTGGAGTCGCCGCAGAGCAGCAGCAGGCTCTCGTCCCCGAGGCGGCTCAGGCGGCTGATGTCCGTCGGGCGCCCGTCGACGGGGGTCTGGTCGAAGCGGTAGTCACCCGTGAACAGCACGGTCCCCAGCGGCGTGGTGAGCACTACGCCGGCGGCGTCGGGGATCGAGTGGGTGACGTGCACGAGCTCGATCCCAAACGGGCCGGCGCTCGCCTGGGTGCCGGGCTCGAGGCGTCGCACGGGGCTGGAGAGCTTGTGCTCGTCGAGCTTGGACTTCGCCATCGCGACGGTCAGCCGGCGGCCGTAGACGACGGGCACGGCATCCTCGCCCAGCATGCGCAGGACCCAGGGCAGGCCGCCGACGTGGTCCTCGTGGCCGTGGGTGAGCACGACCGCGTCGATGCGGTCGGCCCGCTCGACGAGGTAGGAGAAGTCGGGCAGCACGAGGTCGATGCCGTGCATCTCGGCCGTGGGGAAGCGCACCCCGGCGTCGACGACCACGATGCGCCCGCCGTACTCCACCACGGTCATGTTCTTGCCGATCTCGCCCAGGCCGCCGAGCGGCAGGACGCGCAGGACGTCCGTCACGACGTCTCCTCGAGCGGCTTCGGAGGGCGGGTGCTCATGGGCGAGCGACGTTACCCGGCGTTCCTCCCCGGCGCCCGACGGCTCAGCGGACGGGCATGTCCGGCAGCTCGGACCAGAGCTAGCGCAGGTCGCTGAACTCCCGCGCGGGCAGGGCGTGCAGCACCGCGAGGACTTCGCGGCGAGCGCCGGCGCGCTCGGCGGTCCGCAGGAGCGCGTCGCGGTTCACGCTGCGAAGCCCGAAGGCGTCGCTGACGGCCTCGGCGACCTCCAGGCGGGTGAGCAAGGCCGTCGCCGGGTCCGTGGTGTGCATCGTCATCGGGTCTCCGTTCTCTCCATCGCTACTCTGACGTTAGAGTAGGAGCAGCTGATGCACCCTCTCGACGACTACCCTCCGCACACCTCGATGTGCGAGCGGCGCGCATGACCGACCGGCTGCTGCAGATCGGCGAGGTCGCCGACCGCGTCGGTCTCTCCCTGCGCACCGTCCGCTACTACGAGGAGATGGGGCTGCTCACGCCCGCCGACCGGACGGAGGGCGGCTTCCGGCTCTTCAGCGAGGACCAGGTCGAGCGGCTGCTGCTCATCAAGCAGATGAAGCCGCTGGGCTTCACGGTGCAGGAGATCCGCGCGCTGCTGGACGCCCACGACGTGCTCGCTGACCCCGACGCCGCCGACCAGGCGCGCACTGCGGCGGCGCAGGCCATGCGCGGGTTCGCCGCGGTCGCCGCCGAGCGCGTCGACGCGCTGCGTGAGCAGCTCAGGCGCGCCGAGGACTTCGCCGAGCAGCTGCGCGGCGAGACGCGGCGGACCCGGGCCCTCTCCCGAGGCTGATCGAGGCGGTGATCCAGGTATCCGCCGAGGCGTCGGGTGCCGGGACGATCGGGCAGGAGGCGGCCAGGCGCCGCACGTTCGCGATCATCTCGCACCCCGACGCGGGCAAGACGACCCTCACCGAGAAGCTGCTGCTCTACGGCGGCCAGCTCGCCGAGGCCGGCGCCGTGCACGCCAAGCGCAGCCGTCGGGCGGCGACCTCGGACTGGATGGAGATCGAGCGCGCGCGCGGCATCTCGGTCTCCTCAACGGTGCTGCGCTTCGAGCATGCCGGCGTGGTCTTCAACCTGCTCGACACGCCGGGGCACCGCGACTTCTCCGAGGACACCCTGCGCGTCCTGTCGGCGGCCGACGCCGCGGTCATGCTGCTGGACGCCGCCCGGGGCGTCGAGCCGCAGACGCTGCGGCTCTTCGAGGTCGCGCGCGCCCGCGGCATCCCGCTGCTGACGTTCGTCAACAAGTTCGACCAGCCTGGCATGGAGCCGCTGGAGATGCTCGACCACGTCGAGCGGGTGCTCGGCATCACCCCGGTGGCCGCCACGTGGCCGGTGGGACTGCCCGGCGACTTCCGAGGCGTCGTGGACCGGGCCACGGGCGTCTTTCACCGCTTCATCCGCACCGCCGGTGGCGCCACCGCAGCGCCCGAGGAGCTGCTCGGCCCCGACCAGGCCCGGGAGCGCGAGGGTGACGCCTGGTCGGTCGCGCAGGAGGAGCTCGAGCTGCTCGACGCCGCCGGCGCGAGCTTCGATCCCGAGGCGTTCGACGCGGGGGCGTGCACGCCGGTGTTCTTCGGCTCCGCGGTGTCGAACTTCGGGGTCGCGCTCCTGCTCGAGGCCCTGGACGCCCTCGCCCCCACCCCGCGCGCCCGCCGGGCGGCCGACGGCACGCCGCGCGCGCTCGACGCGCCGTTCTCCGCGCTCGTGTTCAAAACGCAGGCCAACATGGACCCGCGCCACCGCGACCGCGTCGCGTTCCTGCGCGTCTGCTCAGGGCGCTTCGAGCGCGGCATGCGCGCCACGAACGCCCGCACCGGCCGGCCCTTCACCCTCGCCTACGCCTACGAGGTCTTCGGCGACGAGCGCACGGTCCTCGACGTGGCGTTCCCCGGCGACGTCCTCGGGGTGGTCAACGCGGCCGATCTGCGCGTGGGGGACACGCTCTACGTCGAGCCGGCCGTGGAGTTCCCGCCGATCCCCACGCTCGCCCCCGAGCACTTCGTCACGATCCGCAACCGCGACGCCTCGCGCCACAAGCAGTTCCACCGCGGCATCGGGCAGCTCGCCGAGGAGGGCGTGGTGCACGTCCTGCGCCGCGACCCGGTGGCCGACCCCACCCCCGTCCTGGCCGGCGTGGGACCGCTGCAGTTCGACGTCGTCGTCGACCGCCTCGAGCGCGAGTTCGGCGCCAGCGTCGGCCTGGACCCCACGCCGTGGAAGGTCGCGCGCCGCACGGATGCCGCTGGCGTCCGCACCCTGCGCGCCTCGAGCCGCGGCGACGTGCTCTTCCGCCACGACGGCACCCCGCTGGCGCTGTTCACGAGCCAGTGGCTGCTCGAGCACTTCGCGCGCGAGCACCCCGAGGTCGCCCTCGACCGGCTGCTCACCCGCTGAGTCACGCCGGCGCACGAGCGGGCCGAGGCTCGCCGGGCGCCTCCGAATCGTGGTCGCCCGGACCTCCGAGGTCGAGCTGATAGGACGCCATGACGAGGGCATGGTTAGAGGCGTACTCCGACCCGCGCCGCAGCTCGTGCACCTGCGCGCGCAGCGGGAGGACGCCGCGGCTGAGCAGGAAGTCGAGCCGACGGGGGGCGAGCGAGAAGTCGGGCGCGCGGCGAAGCTGCTGCCGCCAGGCCGACCCGAAGGTCGCCTCGCACATCGGCCAGGTCGGCGCGCTGTCCCCGGCCAGGCAGTCGCGCAACCCGGCTGCGGCCTCGAGCTCGCGCAGGGCTCGGGCGTGTCGTTGAGGTCTGCGCCCAGGATCATGAGGTCGTCGGCGCGAACCACGAGCGCTCGCGCCTGGGCACGCCTGACCTGCGCGGGCACGGCGACGGTGTGTCCGCACACCAGCGTCACCCGTGCGCCGCCCAGGCCGACGTAGGCGACGAGCACGCGACGTGACGGGACGCTGGCCGGGAGGCTCTCGGCGTGTGCGCCCTCCAGCGCGACTCGCGTCAGCACGGCGAGCCCCTCAGTGCCGTCGTCGCCGCGGTGGCCTTCGACCGTCACCTGGTGCGGGTAGGCGAGCGCGTCGCCGATCTCGGCGGCCTGATCGCCGAGCGCGTCATGGCGCACCTCCTGGAGCAGCAGGACGTCGGGGCCGGGCACGGGGTACGCCGTGCGCAGGATCTCCAGGCGCCGGGGCCAGTCGGCCCAGCGTCCCCAGACGTTCAGGGTCGCGACGCTGACCTCGGGCGCGTTGCAGGGTGAGGCGCTGCGCGCGGCTGGTGCCGACAGAACGTCGCTGACGCCGGGGACGGTATGTCGTGTGAGGACCAACACGCGACAATGACGTAAGCGTAGTGTGGGGTAGCATAGCTCGTGGATGCCACATCCCATCCCGGCGACGCACCCCCGTTCCGAGCTCCCAGGCGCCCCTACGGTTGATCTGCTCGACCGCGTCGCGGACCGCGGCGGTCATGCGCACCCCGATCGAGAACCGCCAGCCGGCCCGCTCGAGGCGCTCGAAGACCTTCGCGTTCCAGAACCCCGAGTCGGCGCGCAGCAGCTT
>JALYMN010000523.1 GCA_030773675.1 Actinomycetota bacterium | reverse complement strand
GGTGCCCCGCGTGTCACGGACCACGACCAAGTAAGGTCGGATCCGGAAGGTGGCACAAGAATGCCTCGGAAGAAGTATCAGAAGTTCAGTCCTGAGTTTCGCGACGAAGCTGTGCGGCTCGTCGTCGAGACGTCACGCCCGATTGCTCAGGTGGCACGCGAGCTCGGGGTCAGCGACGGCACGTTAGGTAACTGGGTCACGCGGTACCGTGAGCAGCATGCCGAAGACGAGCCCCCTTTGACCCCAGCCGAACGTGCACAGCTCGCCGAGGCTCAGCGCGAAGTCCGGGAACTTCGCATGGAGAACGAGTTCCTAAAAAAAGCCGCAGCGTACTTCGCCCGGGATCCCCGGTAGCCGATTCGTACGAGTTCATCGACTCGTGCCGGATCAGCGATGCGAAGTACGCCTATCCCGTCAAGAAGATGTGCGTCTGGCTGGGCGTGTCCGCCTCAGGATTTTTCGACTGGCGGGGCCGGCCGAGCTCGGCGACCGACCAGCGCCGCGCGGAGTTGGCCACCCTGATCACCGCGATCTTCGAGGCCTCCGACCAGACCTACGGCTACCGGCGGGTGCACGCCCAGCTCGCCCGCCAGCAGGTGCACTGCGGGCCTGAGCTGGTCCGTCACCTCATGCGCCAGCTCGACCTGACGGCCTGCCAGCCTCGCGCCTGGCGCGGGGGACTGACCGCGTCCGACGGCTTCGTGCACGACATCCCCGACCTGCTCGAACAGGACTTCACCGCCGACGCTCCGGGCACCACCCTGATCGGGGACATCACGTACGTCCCGACGTGGCAGGGCTGGCTGTACCTGGCGACAGTGATCGACGTCCACACCCGGATGGTCATCGGGTACGCGATGGACGACAACTACCGCACCCCGCTGATCAGCACTGCGCTGCGTAACGCGGCGAGAAACCAGCCGCTGCAGCCCCAGGCGATCTTTCACTCCGATCGCGGAAGCAATTACACCTCCAGCGAGTTCGCCGGAACCATCAGCGAGCTTGGGATGCGCCAGTCCATGGGCCGCACCGGGATCTGCTACGACAATGCCATGGCCGAGTCGTTCTTCGCCGCGCTCAAGAACGAGCGGGTCAACCGGACGGTCTACCCGACAAGAGAACATGCCCGCGCAGACATCACCCGCTACATCGAGTTCTGGTACAACCCGCGACGACTGCACTCCAGCCTCGGCTACAACACGCCACAAGAGGCGCTCAACCAGTGGACAAATCAGCAGACCGCAGCATAGGATAGCCAATCAGCGTGGTCCGAAAAGCGCGGGGCAGATCAGGTGCAGGACGGGGCCGACTCCTTCGTCATCCGCGGCGGGCGCATCCAGGCACAGACCATCTACTACACGGCCCTGCCGCCGCCGGCCCCACAGCAGTGAGCACAGGACGAGCTGACCACCGACTCCCGGAGGTGTTGATCGTGCTGAGAGCGTGACGCTGCACGTCGAGGGCATGACGTGCAGCGGCTGCGAGCAGCGGCTGAGCAAGGCGCTGCGGCGAGTGGACGGGGTCCGTGAGGCCGCCGCCGACCACCGCACCGGCGAGGTCCGGGTGCGCTTCGACCCGAGCGTGACCGCGCCGCGCTGGCCGCCCAGGCCGACCTACGTGTCGAGCAAGCCCGACCACGCTTCATGACGAAGAGCCGCGTTACGAGCGGGACCGGCCCGGCGAGCTGGTGCACGTCGACATCAAGAAGCTCGGGCGGTTGCGCGAGGGTGGCGCTGGCGGGCGCACGGCCGCAACAGCGCCGCCGGTCGTCGCAACCACGTCGCCCGGTCCTGCGGCGAGACCGTCGGGGACGAGTTCGTGCGCAGCGCCGCCGACGACCACTCCCGCTGGCCTACTGCGAGGTGCTGCCCGACGAGCAGGCCGGCACCGCCTCGGCGTTCTGGGCTCGAGCGCAAGCGTTCTACGCCGCGCACGGCATCCGCGTCGAGCGGGTGCTCACCGACAACGGCTCTTGCTACCGCTCCCGGCCTCGCGGTTCGCTGCGACGCCGTCGAGCCCGGGGCATGTGCAGGTCGGTCACCACGACGTACGGTCGGCGGACGTCGACCACCTCCAGCAGCTGGCTGCCGTTCTCCGCCTCGCCCACCGCCGTCTGGATGCTGTCCGTGCCGTCCAGCGCGGCCAGCAGTCCGTAGCGGAACACCGGATGGTCATCGGCGACCAGCCGGAGGGAGCGCCGGCTTTCGTGCGTCGCGGTCAGGGGCAGGCGGTGCGCAGGATCTCGATCTCCTCGACGACGCCGCGCTCGAGCTCGATCTCGGCGATGACCTGCCCCGCCGTCAGGTCGGCAGCGCTGTCCTCGTCGTCGCTGTCCTCGCTGTCGCTGCTGTGGCTGTCGCAGTTCAGGCCCTCGGCGTTTTCGAACTCGACCTCGGTGTCGGCGGACAGGGTGAAGGTGAAGCTCAGGCCGGTGGCGGCCTGCACGGCGAGGATCCGGGTGGCGGGGTCGTAGGCGGTGATGGTGCCCCAGCGGTCGCCCTCGTCCTCGTCGTCCTCGCCGTCGCCGTCCTGATCGCCGGTGCAGCGGTCGGCGGCGTTGTCGTCCTCGTCCTCGTTCTGCACGCCGTCGCGGTCGCGGTCCTCCTCGCCGTCGGGGATGCGGTCGTCGTCGGCGTCGGCGTCGCCCAGGCGCAGTCGCAGCTCGTTCTCGTCCTCGTCGTCGACGTCGTCCCGGTCCAGATCGTCGTCGTCGGCGGCGCAGCTCTCGAGCGCGTCGTCCTCGTCTTCGTTGCGGGTCCGGTCGCGGTCGGCGTCCTCGTCACCGTCCTTGATCCCGTCGTCGTCGCTGTCGGCGTCCCGAGCGCTGGTGCGCGTTGCGCTCTCGTCGCCGTCGTCCTGGCCGTCGTTGTCGGTGTCCTCGTCGCGGGGCAGCGTGCGCAGCTGGTACTCGCGCAGGTTGCTCAGTCCGTCGCGGTCGGCGTCGGTTTTGGCGTCCGCGGCGTACTTGGGATTGAGCTTGTAGGTGGTCTCCCAGGTGTTGGGCATGCCGTCGTTGTCCCAGTCGCTGCTGCTGGCCAGGGCGGGAGCGCTGATGCCGCCGGACAGCGCCAGCGCGAGCAGCGCGGCCAGGCCAACCTTGGTAGTGCAGGGGCTCATCTGGTGGTGTCCTTCGGTCGCTGCGGTCGGGGGCGCGCTGCCCGGTGTGGCTGCCCGCTGCCCTCACGGTGGGTCACGCCGGCAGACGCGACAGCTGTCATCGGCCCCGTTCGCACCCCTGCGCTGAGCCGATCGGGGTACGGCGCACGTCGAGACGGGTGACGCCGGCGGTGGCAGCACCGCCGACCACGCTTGGTGGCAAGCCGGATAAGAGGGCAGAGCCACGACCTGGACCTGATTGCACGTCCGCGACCGGGCGGGGGCGATCTCCGGGCAGCCGGCGCCGGCTACCGCCGGCTGCCCACCGTCCCGGCCTGGAGCAGCCGGGACGGGCGGGCTGAGACACGCCAATGACGTCGACCCGACCAGCCCGGCGTGCTACGACCCGGTCAGCAAGCTCCACAGCGGCCCAGGCCGTCCACCGGGCCCCCTGACAGGATCGTGCGTCCCGGTCACGGGGCGGACGCGCTGCGGGGCGGCCGGTGCGGCCGCGAGCGCGCCGCGGAGGGGGGGAGCCCCGACACCGGCTGGCGTGTCCACCGTGCGGGCCGGACCGCACAGAGGTCAAACCTGCCTGAACCTGACCAGGCCGGACGCGGGGGCCCGTGGCGGCGAGACCGCAGGTCAGCGGAGGCGGCTGTGCGACGGCTCTCTCCTGGCGCTTCCCGGCGCACGGGCGCGCGAGGAGCCGAGGCGCCCGGCCGGCCGTCGCTGCGGACGGCCGGCCGGGACGAGGCGTCAGCTCGCCCGCGACACCATGCCGTGCGGGTCGATGACGTACTTCTTCGCGGCGCCGGAGTCGAAGTCGGCGTAGCCCTGCGGCGCGTCGTCCAGGTCGATCACGGTGGCGTTGACCGCCTTCGCGATCTGCACCTTGTCGTGCAGGATCGCCATCATCAGGCCGCGGTTGTACTTCATCACCGGGCACTGCCCAGTCGTGAACGACAGCGACTTGGCCCAGCCGGTGCCCAGGCTGAGCGACAGGGCCCCGACCTTGGCCGCCTCGTCGACGCCGCCCGGGTCGCCGGTGACGTAAAGGCCGGGGATGCCGATGGCGCCGCCCGCGGTGGTCAGCTCCATGAGCGAGTTGAGCACCGTGGCCGGTGCCTCCTTCTTCGCCCCCTCACCGTGGCCGCGCGCCTCGAACCCGACGGCGTCGACCGCGCAGTCGACCTCCGGGACACCGAGGATTTGCTCGACCTGGTCCTTCGGGTCGCCCTTGCTGACGTCGACCGTCTCGCAGCCGAAGCTGCGCGCCTGGGCCAGCCGGTCCTCGACCAGGTCGCCGACGATGACCACGGCCGCACCGAGGAGCTGCGCGCTCACGGCCGCAGCCAGGCCGACCGGGCCCGCGCCGGCGATGTACACGGTCGAGCCCGTCCCGACCCCGGCGGTGACGCAGCCGTGGTAGCCGGTCGGGAAGATGTCGGACAGCATCGTCAGGTCGCGGATCTTCTCCAGCGCCTGGTCGCGGTCCGGGAACTTGAGCAGGTTCCAGTCGGCGTACGGGACCATGACGTACTCGGCCTGGCCGCCGACCCAGCCGCCCATGTCGACGTAGCCGTACGCCGACCCGGGCCGGTCCGGATTGACCTGGAGGCAGACGCCGGTCTTGCGCTCCTTGCAGTTGCGGCAGCGTCCACAGGCGATGTTGAACGGTACGGAGACGATGTCGCCGATCTCCACGAACTCGACGTCTCGGCCCTTCTCGATCACCTCGCCGGTGATCTCGTGGCCCAGCACGAGCCCGGCCGGTGCGGTGGTGCGGCCCCGCACCATGTGCTGGTCGCTGCCGCAGATGTTCGTGGTGACGGTCTTGAGGATGACGCCGTGCTCGGTGATGCGTCCGACGTTGGCCGGGTTGACGCCGGGACCGTTGACGAGCTCGAGCTTGGGATAGGGCGTGTCCTGCACCTCCACCTTGCCGGGCTCGACGTACGCCACTGCTCTGTTGCCTGCCATGCGTGTTCCTCTCGAGTAGTGCTCGGACAGGGTCAGGTGCGCCGGCCGAGGACCTCGCCCTGCGTCCCCTGCACGTCGGGCTCGGGCTCCTCGGCCGTGCGGGGTCGGGCGATCAGGTCGTAGCTGACGGCGGCGGCCAGCCCGCCGAGAAGGCTCCCCACCACGTACGCCGGGAACTCCGCCCAGCCGGCCTCACCGCCGGTAAGGGAAGCGGCGACCAGCGGCCCGAAGGCGCGGGCCGGGTTCACCGCGGCGCCGGTCAGCGGGCCGAGGACCAGGACCAGGCCGGTCACGGACAAACCGATCATGAGGCCGGCCCACCCTTCGGGCGCCCGGGTGTCGACGGCGAGCGCCATGATGGCGAGCACCAGGAGGTAGGTGCCGACGGCCTCGGCGAGGATTGCGCGCGGATAGCCGACGCCGTCGCCGAACGCGACCGCGCCGACGTTGCTGACGTCGACGGACGCCGTCCCGAACAGGGCGACCACCAGCAGCGCCCCCGCGACCGCACCGAGCAGCTGCGCGCCGACGTACGGCGCGACGTCGCGCCAGGGGAAGCGGCGGGTCGCCGCCAGCGTGAGGGTGACGGCCGGGTTGATGTGCGCCCCGGACGTGGAGCCGAACGCGTAGATGACGATCGCGACGACGAGGCCGAACGACAGGGCGATGATGCCGAGCCCGGCGTAGTCGAGCTCCCCGTCGCCCACCCGCAGGGCCGCGACGACGCTGCCGGGACCGAACACCATGAGCAGCGCCGTGCCGAGCGCCTCGGCGGTCAGACGACGGGGCAGGGTCGCGTCCATGCGGGGCTCCAGGGCCGGGGAGCGGTGCGGCCGCGCTGGAGCCGCTCGGGAGCCGCCACTCTCAGCGGAGGCGGCATCACTGTCAACTCTCCGTCAGGGCAGTGCTGCCCCGCCCGTCGGGACCGGCTCGCATCCCAGCAGGCGCCCGCTGTTGGCCGCCAGCGCCGTGCACAGCTCGTCCAGGTCGTCGCCCCGGGCCTCGGCCAGCGCGCGGACGGTCAGCGGCACGAGGTACGGCGCGTTCGGCCGCCCGCGGAAGGGCATCGGGGTGAGGAACGGCGCGTCCGTCTCGACGAGCAGCAGCTCCGCGGGCGCGACCCGGGCCGCCTCGCGCAGGTGCTCGTTGGTCTTGAACGTCACCGGCCCGGCGAAGCTCATCGCGTAGCCGTGCTCCGCGCAGGTCTTCGCCATCGCGGCGTCGCCCGAGTAGCAGTGGAAGACGACCCGGTCCGGGGCGCCCTCCTCGCGCAGCACGCGCAGCACGTCGTCGTGGGAGTCCCGGTCGTGGATGACGAGCGCGGTGCCGGTGCGCTTGGCGATGGCGATGTGCGCGCGGAACGACTCCTCCTGCGCGCCACGGCCCTCCGGCCCGGTGCGGTAGTGGTCGAGGCCGGTCTCCCCGACCGCCGTCACCTGCGGCAGCGCGGCGAGCGCCTCGACCTCGCGCAGCGCCTCGTCGGTCGCGGCGCCGCGGCCCGCCTCGTTGGGGTGCACGGCGACCGCGGCGACCACGCCCTCGTGCTCGGCCGCGACCTGCGCCGCCCAGCGGCTGCTCACCACGTCGACGCCGACCTGGACGACGCCCCCGACGCCCACCGCCCGGGCGCGGGCGAGGACGTCCGCGACGTCGCCGCCCATGAGGTCGAGGTGGCAGTGGCTGTCCGCCACCGGCACGGCGAGCGGCTCGGGAGCGGCCGGCGGGGTGGGGTCGGGCGGCCCGTTGCGGTGCCGCCGACTCACTCCCCCTCCTCGCTGTCAGGGTCCAGGCGCCGCCGCTCCTCCTGGACCACCGACGGGTCGAGCTTGGCGAACAGCGGGGTGGGCGGGGCGAGCGGCACGCCAGGCGTGATCGGGCGTGACTCCCATACGGCCGCCGTGTCGTAGTCGCCCGTCAGCACCGGGTAGCCCGGGCCGCCGTCCAGGTCGTCAACCTCGCGCAGCTCCGGCATGCCGCTCCACGCGCCCTCGCCGCCGAGCATGAGGTGGACCGCGTCGGAGGAACTGGGCAGGAACGGCGTGAGCAGGCTCTTGGCGTCATCGACGAGCTGCAGGGCGACGTGCAGCACGGTGTCGCGCCGCTCCTTGACCGACGGGGTGTCGTCCTTGAGCTTCCACGGGGCCTGGTCGGACAGGTACTTGTTCGCCTCGCCGACGACCCGCATCGCCTCAGCCAGCGCCGCCTTCTGGGAGTTGCGGCCGAGCAGCGCACCGACGCTGTCGAAGCCGGCGCGGGAGGTGGCGAGCGCCTCCTGGTCGGGCCCGAGCAGCTCCCCGGCGGCCGGGACGCTCCCGACGTTCTTCGTCGCCATCGACAGCGTGCGGTTGACGAGGTTGCCCCAGCCGGCGACCAGCTCGGTGTTGTTGCGGGTGACGAACTGGTCCCAGGTGAAGTCGGTGTCGCTCGTCTCCGGCCCGGCCGCGGCGAGGTAGTAGCGCAGCGGGTCGGCGCCGTACCGCTCGAGGACGTCGCGGACGTAGATCACCACGCTGCGCGAGGAGGAGAACTTCCTGCTCTCCATGG
>JALYMN010000522.1 GCA_030773675.1 Actinomycetota bacterium | reverse complement strand
GCGATCGGCGTGCTGCTCGCGGCCGCCTGGGCGTTCGAGCCCGCGACGGTCGTGCTGTTCGTCGTCCCGGCGCTCGCGCTGCACGCCGCCGGCCGTGCGCTCGTGGGCGCGGTGGGCGAACGGCGCCGGCTGTCCGCCGGCGCGGCGGCGAGCCGGGTGCTGTCCCGGGGCTCGGCGGCGGACCTCGCCGAGTATGGCGCGCACCTGGCCTCCGCCGTGGGCGCCGCGCAGGTCGTGCTCATCACCGCTCCGGGCGGCGACCCCGTGGTCGTCCCCCAGGGCGCCCGGCCGGACTGGCTGGACGAGGTCCTGACCCGGCTGGACGGCGACCGGGCGGTCGCCCTGGACCCCGGCGGCGGACCCCTGTCGAAGGTGCTGGCCGTCCGGCTGCCCGGCCGTCCCGGCACCCTGCTCGCGCTCGCCGACCCGACCGGGGCGCGCGAGCGCCTGGCCACCGAGCTCGCCTTCCTGACCGCGGCCGCGAGCGAGGTCGAGGCCTTCGTCGAGGCGGAGGGGCTGCGGGCCCTCGCCGACGCCCGGCTGTCCCGGCTGGAGACCGTCGTGGCCGCCGTGGCCGAGGGCATCGTCACCGTCGACGCCGCCGGGCGGGTGCTCGCCATGAACGCAGCCGCCGGGCGGATCACCGGGCGCGACCCCGCCGGGCTCGGCGAGCGCGCCCTGGACGAGCTCGGGCTGGAGCGACCGGACGGCAGCCCCTGGCGGCCCGACCTGCGCAGCCGCGCGGTCGCCGAGCGGGTGCAGGTGCGCAGCGGCGACGGCGCGCGGGCGGTCGACGTCTCCGTCGCGCCTGCCGTACTCGATGACACGCCCGGTGCGGTGCTCGTGCTGCGCGACGTCACCGCGGCTGTCGAGCGCGAGCAGGCGCGGCGCAGCTTCCTCGTCGGCCTGGGGCACGAGCTGCGCACCCCGCTCACTCCGCTGCTGGGCTGGGCCCAGACCCTGCAGCGCCGGCCGGAGATCCTCGACGGCCCCGCGCGGGCGATCGTCGTCGAGGCGCTCGGCTCGCAGAGCCAGCGGCTGGCGCGCCTCGTCGACAACCTGCTCACCGCGGTCGACCCGCAGACGATGGTCAGCAGCCGCCGCCCGGTCGACCTCGTCGAGCTGGCCGAGCGGGAGGTGGCCCTGGCCGCCCCCGCCCTCGGGTCGCGCGCCGTCCGCGTGCTCGCCCGCGAGCCCGTCGTCCTGACCTCGAGCCCTGCCGCGCTCAGCCACGTCGTCGGCAATCTTCTGTCCAACGTCGCCCGCTACGTGCCGGAGAGCGGCAGCACCCTCGTGCACGTGCGGCGCGAGGGCGGCGACGCCGTCCTCACCGTCCTGGACGACGGGCCGGGGGTGCCGCCGGAGCGACGGGAGGCGGTGTTCGAGCTGTTCGCGCACGGTGCTCTGGGCGAGGCGAACCCGGGTGCGGGCGTGGGGCTGACGACCTCGCGCGCGCTGGCCCGGGTGCTCGGCGGCGACCTCGAGTGCGTCGACCCCGCCGGCGAGCTGGTGCCCGACGTGGTGCCCGTGCCGCGGTCGTCGGTCCGGAGCACCCCTGGCGCGGCGTTCCGGCTGCGCCTGCCCGTGACGGCTCCCGCGCCGACCGGTCCGGCGACCGCGCTCGCGGCACAGCTGTTCGCCTGAACCCCGACCGTCCTGGACCACGAGCCAGGTCACGACTGGGTCGCACCGGTGGCCCGACACCCGTTTGGGTGAGATGGTTGAAGCGACACGCAAATCCGCCGGGACCAGCGGTCGCGGCACGGGGAGGAGCAGCATCGTGAGGACCTCGAGGCTCGTGGTGGCGGTCGCCCTGACCGCGATGACGGCCGCGTGCGGCGGCAGCGACGACACGGCCGGCACCGGCGGGGGTGCGCCGCTCGCCGAGCAGAGCAGCGCGGCCGCGCCGGAGGCCAGCGCCTCCGCGAACGCCGGGGCCGGCGGCGGTCAGGTGCTGACCGCCGCCCTGGGTGAGGAGGGCAAGCCCGACTCCTTCGTGCTCAGCCTCACCGACAGCACCGGCAACAAGGTCACCTCGCTGCCCGCCGGGCAGTACCAGATCGAGGTCGACGACCAGTCGGACATTCACAACTTCCACCTGACCGGTGCGGGCGATGTCGAGGAGTCCACGAGCGTCCCCGACAAGGAGTCGCCGACGTGGACGGTTGACCTGCAGGCCGGTGACTACAAGGCCGTCTGCGACCCGCACCCCCAGATGCGGGTGGACTTCACCGTCACCTGACCGCAACGTCGCGCGCCCGGCTACGGTGCGGCGTGACCGAGCGCTACCTGGAGGACTACGTCGTCGGGACCGTCACCGAGCACGGGCCGATCGAGGTCGACACGGCCGAAGTGGTCGACTTCGGTCGGCGGTTCGACCCGCAGCCGTTCCACGTCGACGCCGAGGCGGCCGCGGCGGGGCCGTTCGGCGGGCTCATCGCCAGCGGCTGGCACACCTGCGCGCTCATGATGAGGCTGCTCGCCCGGGACTACCTCTCGGAGGCCTCGAGCCTGGGCTCCCCCGGCATCGACGAGCTGCGCTGGCTGCACCCGGTGCGCCCGGGGGACCGGCTCACCCTGCGCACCACCGTTAAGGAGGCGCGCCCTTCGCGTACCAAGCCGGACCGCGGTCTCGTGCGCACGCTGGTCGAGATGGTCCGCGCGGACGGCGAGGTGGTGCTGCGGCTGCGCGCCATGAACCTCGTCCTGGCGCGGCCGCACCCAGGCGGACCGGGGACGCAGGGCGGCGCACCGCATGGCGCCCCTGGCGCGGGGTAACGCTCGCACGAGCCGGTCAGGCCGGTCGGCAGCGGCAGGAGGAGCGGTCATGACCAGCACCCCGACGAAGCCGTCGAGCACGACGTCCACGACCGCGCCGTCGCCCGCCCTGCCGGACGGGGCCGCCGTCACCGCCCGGCGCGAGAACGTGCTGGCCGACCTCTACCGGTTCGAGGACGTGCTCAGCGCCGAGGAGCGCGCGGTGCGCGACCGGGTCCGCGCCTGGTGCGACGAGGCCGTGCTGCCGGTCGCCAACGACCACTGGCAGCGCGCGCAGTTCCCCTTCGACCTGGTGCCGGGCTACGGCCGGCTCGGCGTCGCGGGCGGCTCGCTGCGCGGCCCTGGCTGCCCCGGCCTGTCGGCGCTGGCGGAGGGCCTCGTCGCGGCCGAGTTCGCGCGGGCCGACGGCAGCGTCAGCACGTTCAACGTCGTCCACAGCGGCCTGGCGATGGCCTCCATCGGTCTGCTCGGCGCGGAGGAGCAGCAGGCCCGCTGGCTGCCGGCCATGGCGCGGGCCGAGAAGCTCGGCGCGTTCGCGCTCACCGAGCCCGACCACGGCTCCGACGTCGTCCGGCTGGAGACCCGGGCGCGGCGCGACGGCGACAGCTACGTGCTGCACGGCGCGAAGCGCTGGATCGGCAACGGCTCCGTCGCCGACGTCGTCGTGGTGTGGGCGCGCGACGACGACGGCGACGTCGGCGGGTTCGTCGTCGAGCACGGCCCGGAGGGCACGCCGGGCTACCAGGCCAGCGTCATCACCGGCAAGAGCGGCAACCGGGCCGTCTGGCAGGCCGAGATCGCCCTGGACGGCGTCCGGGTGCCGGCCGACAACCGGCTGGCGAACGCCCACACCTTCGCCGACACGGCGAAGGTGCTCACCAAGAGCCGGCAGAGCGTCGCTTGGGAGGGGCTCGGCCACGCGACCGCGGCGTACGAGGCGGCCGTCGCCTACGTCGCCCAGCGGCAGCAGTTCGGCAAGCCGCTCGCAGCCTTCCAGCTCGTGCAGAACAAGCTCTCGACGATGCTGTCCGACATCATCGGCATGCAGTTCCTCTGCCTGCGCATGGCGCAGCTGCAGGAGGAGGGCCGCGCCGAGCTGCCCACGGCCGCGCTCGGCAAGCTGCACACCGCCTCCGCCGCGCGGCGGGTGCTGGCCGACGCGCGCGACCTGCTCGGCGGCAACGGGCTGCTGCTCGACTACCACGTCGCCCGGCACCACGCCGACATGGAGGCCGTCTACACCTACGAGGGCACCGACACCGTCCAGTCGCTCATCGTCGGCCGGGAGATCACCGGCATCGGCGCCTTCGCCTGAGCCGCGCCGCAGGCGGACCGTATCGCCGATCTTCCTGTCATTGCGGTTCGGCGCGGCGTGTCGCCGACAGTGAGGGGAAGATCGGCGCAGGTCGGGCCAGGGCGAAGACGCGTCCGGGTCCGGCTGGCCGCCACGCTCAGCGGGTGCGGGGGCGCAGCCCGTCGAAGGCCAGCGCGACGAGCGTGTCCTCGACCTGCTGCCGCGCCGCCGCCCCCGGGCGCAGCCAGTCCACAAGGCTGTTGACCATCCCGAACAGCAGCCGGGTGACCAGCCGGGGGTCGAGGTCGGCCCGCACGTCGCCCTCGTCCATCGCCGCGCGCACCAGCCCGGCCAGGCGCGCGTCGAACTCCCGCCGCCGCTCCAGCGCCCACCGCTCGGCGTCGGTGTTGCCGCGCACCCGCAGCAGCAGCGTCACGTAGGGCAGCTCGGCGGCGAGCACCCGCGCGGAGCCGCGCACGACGTGCTCGAGCCGCTCGACGGCCCGCCCGGTCTGCGCCCCCGGCTCGTCGAGCACCGCGAACAGCGCGTCGACCGCCCGCGCGACGGCGAGGCGCAGCAGCTCCTCCTTGCCGCTCACGTGGTGGTAGATCGAGGACTTCGTGCGCCCGGTGGCGCGCGACAGGTCCTCCATGCTCGTCGCGTCGTAGCCGCGCTCGAGGAACTCGTGCGCGACGACCTCGAGCAGCTCCTCCAGGCTGTACGGCGCCCGGCGGTCCCGCACCGGACGCGGCTGAGCAGACGGGCGGGTCACGGCGGGAACGGTAGCGGCGTGACGGCGGGCGTCAGATGTTCGAGGAGTCCGGCGGCAGGTCGGACGGCGGTGGCGGGGCGCCCGCGCCGGACGCCGCGGCGCCCGCCGGGCGCGGCATGCCGACCGTGTACGCCGTCATCGACAGCGAGCCGTAGGCGTAGCCGTCGACGAGCACCTCGACCGGCGAGCCGGTCGCGCCGGCGAACCGGCGACGTACAGGGCGGGGAGGATGTGGTCCGGAGTCGGCACGGCGGAGCGGAAGTCGCGGTGGCCGTCGAGCCGGGCGACCCGCTCCGGGTCGCTGAGCATCGCGGCCTCGGCGTCCTCGTCGAAGCGCTGCGCCCAGTCGTCGCCGGCGTCCGGCAGCCGCCAGTCCATGCCGGCGAGGTTGTGCACAACGTCCCCGCTGCCGACGACGAGGACGCCGCGCTCCCGCAGCGCCGCGAGCCGGCCGCCCAGCTCGAGGTGGTACGTGAGCGGCTTTTCGGCGTTGTCGGCCAAACAGCCGCCGGCGCCGTACGACCGGCGGCAGCGCGGCACGCCTCGCCTCAGGTGGGCTCGACGTCCGGCGCACCGGACGGCGGGGCGAGCGCGAACTCGGCGCGGCGCTCGACCGGCACGAGCTCGAGGTGGTCGGGGTTCCGCTGCACGACGTCGCGCACGAACGTGCAGTGGGGCAGGACGCCCGCCCCCTGCGCGCGGGCCGCCTCGAGCGCGGCCCGGACGAGCACCGTCCCGAGGCCGCGCCCCTCGAACCGCGGGTCGACCACCGTGTGGGTGAACGCCCAGGTGGCGTCGTCGCGCCGGTACTCGGCGAAGCCAGCGAGCTCGCCGTCGACGAGCACCTCGAAGCGGCTCGACTCCGGGACGTCGACGACGTGGGGCTGCTGCTCCACCGGCTCCTCCGCGCGTCGGCCCCGCTCACCGGGGCGGCTGCTGCCGCCGTACCCCCGGCTCGCCCAGACGATCCCTCGACCCAGCCCGCACGCGCGGCGGACCCGGCCGCACCTGCGGCGCCACCGGCAGCGAGGAACGACGCCCACACGTCGGTGTGCTCCGTGGCCGCCGCCGCGGCCCAGTGGCAGGCCCACTCGGCCGAAGGCCTCAGTGAGCCACAGGTCGTCCCACCAGCGCAGGGTCACCATGTCGCCGAACCACATGTGCCATCTCGTGCAGCAGCACCGACGCGCGCTGCTCCCGCTCCCCCGGCTGGGGGCGCTGCGGTAGACGAAGGCGTCGGACCAGGTGACGCAGCCGTGGTTCTCCACCGTGCCGCCCACCTCCGGCACGAACACCTGGTCGTAGCGCCGCTGCAGGAACGGCAGGGCGAAGCGCTCGCCGAACAAGGCGAGCCCGGCGGCGGTGAGCCCGGACAGCTCGTCGGGGTCGCGGTCCAGCGCCGCGGCGAGCGAGCGGCGGCATGCCAGGCCGAGCTCGTGCCCGTCCGTCTCCCGCCGGACGAGGTGGAAGGGCCCGGCGTTCAGCGCCGGCACGTACGTCGACAGGGGCGGGTGGCGGGGAAGGCCCAACGGCGGCTGGCGCCCTCGCCCGTGACGAAGGGGTCGCCGCTGCTGCTGAAGACGGTCCATGACGCCGGGGCGTCGACGGTGAGGACGAAGGGGGCTTGAGGTCGGGTCGATCGAAGCAGGCCCAGGCGCGGCGAGCGTCGTCCGGCTCGAAGGAAGCCCAGACGTACACCGCGCCGTCGGACGCGTCCACGGAGCGGTGGACCGTGGACTCCGCGCGCAGCTCGTCGCCCTCGAACAGGCCGGTCAGGTCGACGGCGATGTCGTAGCACTCGACCCTGAGCAGCCGGCCCGCTCGCGGGCCTCCTGCTCGGTCAGGCTCGGCGCAGTGTCCACGGGTCGCTCCAGGTGCCGGGTCGGGCCGCCGATCGTGCCGCACCTCGGGCCGGACGGGCGCCCGTTGGAGGCGGGCGCGGGCTGCCCGGCGAAGCCCGGGGCACGCGGCCGCCCCGGGTCCGACGGACCC
>JALYMN010000521.1 GCA_030773675.1 Actinomycetota bacterium | reverse complement strand
AGCCGAGCCTGGCCTCCTCGGACGACAACCCGGCGCTCTCCCTCGGCGCCGTTCTCGGCGGCGGCGCTGTCGCCGGCAGGGACAAGCTCGTCGTCGCGGACGCCGGCTCGGGACTGGCCGGCTTCGGCGACTGGGCCGAGCTGCTCGTCGCCGAGTCGACGGGCAAGGAGGGCAAGGGGGTGCTCCCGGTCGTCGTCGAGGCCCGCGACGCGCCCGGCACCGAGCCGGCCGCGGACCTGCACCTCGCCGTGCTCGGCGCCGGCGACCCGAGCCCGCTCGGCACGCAGGTCGAGGGTCCGCTCGGCGGGCAGTTCCTCGTCTGGGAGTACGCCACCGCCGTCGCCGGCCGGGCGCTGCGCATCGACCCGTTCGACCAGCCGAACGTGCAGGAGAGCAAGGACAACACCGGCGCCATCCTCGCCGGGGCTCCGGCAGGGACCGTTCCCGCGCCGACGCAGCCGCTGTTCACGCAGGACGGCGTCGAGGTGCACGCCACCGGCGACCTGCTGGCCGGGGTCGACACGCTCCCCGGCGCGCTGCAGGCCCTGCTCGACGCGGTGCCCGAGCGCGGCTACCTCGCGGTGCTGGCTTACCTGGACCGGCTGGCCGAGGCCCGGGCGGCCGAGCTGCGCGGCCTGCTCGCGGCGCGGATCGCGCACCCTGTCACCTTCGGCTGGGGGCCGCGGTTCCTGCACTCAACCGGGCAGTACCACAAGGGCGGCCCGCAGACCGGCGTGTTCCTGCAGGCCACGGCCGCGGTGGTGGAGGACCTCGACGTGCCGGGCAAGCCGTACAGCTTCGGTTCCCTCCAGGCCGCGCAGGCGGCCGGCGACCTGCGGGCGCTCGCCCAGCGCGACCGCCCCGTGCTGCGGCTGCACCTGGTCGACCGGGCCGCCGGCCTCGACGCGCTGCTGACCGCCGCCCGCTCGTGACCCGCCGCCGGCCCGCCACGCGGACGACACCGGCGAGGAGGACACTCGGCGCATGCCCAACCCGCTGACCAACCCACTGCGGGACCCGCGGGACCGCCGCCTGCCGCGCGTCCCCGAGCCGTGCGTGCTCGTCGTGTTCGGGGTGACCGGCGACCTCGCCCGCAAGAAGCTGCTCCCGGCGGTCTACGACCTCACCAACCGCGGCTTGCTGCCGCCCGGCTTCGTCCTGCTCGGCTTCGCGCGGCGCGACTGGGGTGACGGCGACTTCGAGCAGCTCGCGCACGACGCGGCGCGCAGGGGCGCCCGCACCGAGTTCCGCGAGGAGGTGTGGCACCGGCTGGCCGACAACATCCGGTTCCTGCCCGGGTCGTTTGACGACGACGACGCCTTCGACACCCTCGCCGCCACGCTCAAGGAGCTCGACAGCACGCACGGCACGCAGGGCAACGCCGCGTTCTACCTGTCGATCCCGCCGGCGGCCTTCCCGACGGTGCTGCGCCAGATGGAGCGGACCGGCATGGCCGACAACGCGTCGTCCGGGGGCTGGCGGCGGGTGGTCGTGGAGAAGCCGTTCGGGCACGACCTGGCGAGCAGCCAGGAGCTCAACGCGCTCGTCGACAACGTCTTCACGTCCGCCGACGTGTTCCGGATCGACCACTACCTCGGCAAGGAGACGGTCCAGAACCTGTTCGCGCTGCGCTTCGCGAACACGCTGTTCGAGCCCATCTGGAACAGCAACCACATCGACTCCGTGCAGATCACGATGGCCGAGGACGTCGGGATCGGCAGCCGGGCCGGCTTCTACGAGGGCACCGGCGCGGCGCGCGACGTGCTGCAGAACCACCTGCTCCAGCTGCTCGCGCTCACCGCCATGGACGAGCCGGTGAGCTTCGACGCGGAGTCCCTGCGCACCGAGAAGCGCAAGGTGCTCGGCGCCGTCGTCGTCCCCAAGGACCTGTCGCGCTACGCCGTCCGCGGCCAGTACGACCAGGGCTGGCTGGCCGGCGAGAGGGTCCGGGCCTATCGGGCCGAGGAGGGCGTGGCCCCCGACTCGCGCACCGAGACGTTCGCCGCCCTGCGCCTGTCGGTGGAGACGCGGCGGTGGGCCGGCGTGCCGTTCTACCTGCGCACCGGCAAGCGCCTGCCCCGCCGAGTGACCGAGATCGGGGTGGTGTTCCGGCGCGCGCCGCACCTGCCGTTCAGCCACAGCGACACCGAGGAGCTCGGCTCCAACCAGCTCGTCGTGCGGGTGCAGCCGGACGAGGGCGTGACGCTCCGGTTCGGGTCGAAGGTCCCCGGCACCGGCATGGAGGTCCGCGACGTCGCCATGGACTTCTCCTACGGCGAGGCGTTCACCGAGAGCAGCCCCGAGGCCTACGAGCGGCTGCTGCTCGACGCGCTGCTCGGCGACGCGACGCTGTTCCCGCAGAACCAGGAGGTCGAGCTGAGCTGGCGCGTCATCGACCCGGTCGAGCAGTTCTGGGCCGAGCGGGACGCCGCCGGCGGCCCGGGCCCGGAGCTGTACCGGGCCGGCGTCTGGGGGCCGACCGCGGCGGACGAGATGCTCGCCCACGACGGCCGCGCGTGGCGGCGGCCCTGATGGCCCGCACGCTGTGGGACGTCACCGGCACCGACGTGGTCAAGGCGCTCGCCGCCGAGCGGCGGCGCGCCGGTTCGGTGAGCTCGGGGCTGGCGCTCACCCTCGTCGTGGTCACCGACGAGAAGCACGTCGCCGAGGCGGAGGCGGCGGCGACCCGCGCCGCGGCCCAGCACCCGTGCCGGCTGCTCATGGTCGTCCGGCGCCGTCCGGACGCGCCCGAGCCGCGGCTCGACGCCGAGGTGCTCATCGGCGACCGGCTCGGGCCCGGCGAGGCCGTCGTGATGCGGATGTACGGGCGGCTGGCGCTGCACGCCGAGTCGGTCGTGCTGCCGCTGCTCGCGCCGGACACCCCGGTGGTGACCTGGTGGGACGGCGAGCCGCCCGAGCTCATCGCGCACGACCCGCTCGGCGTCACCGCCGGCCGCCGGATCACCGACTGCGCGGCGGCCGAAGACCCGCTCGCGGCGCTGCGGCAGCGGGCGCGCGACTACGTGCCCGGCGACACCGACCTGTCCTGGGCGCGCAGCACCCTGTGGCGCGGCCTGCTGGCCTCCGCCTTCGACAGCGTGCGCGGCACGCCCACCGGGGCTTCCGTGACCGGCGAGCCGGGCAGCCCCACCGCGGCGCTGCTCGCCGGCTGGCTGCGCACGCGGTTGCAGGTCGAGGTCGTGCAGCACGACGCGCCCGGCCACGGCCTGCAGCGCGTCGCCGTCGACGTCGGCGAGGTCCGGCTCGACATCACCCGCAGCGACGAGACGAGCGCCGTCCTGCGGCGCAGCGGGCAGCCCGAGCGGGTCATGCCGCTCCCCCGCCGCGACCTCGGCGACCTGCTGGCCGAGGAGCTGCGCCGGCTCGACGCCGACGAGCCGTACGCCGAGGCGCTCGCGGCCGCGACGGGCGAGGCGGCGCCGCTGTCCCCGCCGGACCAGCGCGCACACATCTGGCAGGACCCGGCGGAGCAGTCTGCGTGACCCTGACCGAGACCGTGGCCGGCGCGCCGGCGCCGCAGGTCGTCGTCGCGCCGGACGCCGAGGTACTCGCCGCTGCGACCGCGGCCCGGCTGCTCACCGCCCTGGTCGACGTGCAGGCGGCGCGCGGGTCGGCGTCCGTGGTGCTGACCGGCGGCGGGGTCGGCGTCCGGGTGCTGGAACTCGTCCGCCTGTCCCCCGCCCTGCCCGCCGTGGACTGGCGGCGGGTGGACGTGTGGTGGGGGGACGAGCGGTTCGTCCCGGCCGTCGACCCGGAGCGCAACGAGCGCCAGGCGCGGGAGGCGCTGCTCGACCACCTGCTCGCCGAGGAGGGCCTCGACCCGGCCCGGGTGCACCCGGTGGGTGCGCGCGGCGGACCGGACGGCGACGACGCGGACGCCGCGGCCGCCCGCTACGCGGCCGAGCTGACAGCGGCGGGGGGCGGGAGCGTGCCGGCGTTCGACGTGCTGCTGCTGGGAGTGGGGCCGGAGGGGCACACCGCGTCGATCTTCCCGGAGTCGCCCGCGGCGCGCGACGAGCGGCCCGTCGTCGGGGTGCACGGCTGCCCGAAGCCGCCGCCGACCCGGGTGTCGCTCGGCTTCCCCGCGCTCTGCGCCGCGCGGGAGGTGTGGCTGGTCGTGGCGGGCGAGGCCAAGGCCCCGGTCGTGGCGATGGCGCTGGCGGGAGCCGGTCCGCTGCAGGTACCGGCGGCCGGCGCCGTCGGCCGGGAGGCGACCCGCTGGCTGCTGGACGCAGCGGCGGCCTCCGAGC
>JALYMN010000520.1 GCA_030773675.1 Actinomycetota bacterium | reverse complement strand
CCGCCGCGCTGCGCCGGCTGCTCGACGACGTTGCCCGCGCGGACACCGGCCGCTGGGCGCGCGTGGAGCAGGCGCACTGGCGGCGCGAGGGCGGACTGTCGTGGTCATATGCGATGCACGAGGCCTGCCGGGCCGCGGCCGGGGCGGACCGCGTGGTGCCCGTCGCCCGCGCGCAGCTCGCCGCCGCGCGGGCGGTGCGGCTCGCCGGTGTCTCGGCGTCCGCGGCGGCGCGCGGCGCCATGATGGCGGTCACCGCGGCGGTGCAGGCAACGTGCGTGCGCGACCTTCTGGAGCCGGGCTGCGCCGCGGTGCTGCTCGAGGCGTGGGAGGCCGGCGCGCAGGCGGAGGCCACCTAGGCTGCACGGGTGGAGCGCCGCGCGAAGATCGTCTGCACGCTGGGACCCGCCACGCACTCCTACGCAGCGGTGCGGGCGCTGGTGCAGGCGGGCATGGACGTCGCCCGGCTGAACTTCAGCCACGGCAGCCGCAAGGACCACCGCCAGGCGTACGACTGGGTGCGGGCGGCCAGCGACGAGACCGGTCGCGGCGTCGGGGTGCTGGCGGACCTGCAGGGGCCCAAGATCCGGCTCGGCACCTTCGCCGCCGGCCCGGTCGTCTGGGCGAACGGCGAGACGGTCACGATCACGACGCAGGACGTGCCCGGCGACCACGACCGCGTGTCCACGACGTACAAGGGGCTCGCCGGCGACGTCGCGCCGGGTGACCGGCTGCTCGTCGACGACGGCCGGGTCGGCCTGCAGGTCGTGGCGGTGGAGGGGCCGGACGTCGTCCTGCGGGTCACCGAGGGCGGCCCGGTGTCGAACAACAAGGGGCTGTCGCTGCCGGGCGTCGGCGTCAGCGTGCCGGCGCTGTCGGACAAGGACGAGGACGACCTGCGCTTCGCTCTGACGCTGCGGGTCGACATGGTCGCGCTGTCGTTCGTCCGGACGCCGGAGGACGTGCACGGCGTGCGCCGCATCATGCAGGAGGTGGGCGCCCGGCTGCCGGTCCTCGCCAAGATCGAGAAGCCGCAGGCGGTGGAGAACCTCGACGCGATCGTCGGAGCCTTCGACGGGCTCATGGTCGCCCGCGGCGACCTCGGCGTGGAGATGCCGCTCGAGCGCGTCCCGCTGGTGCAGAAGCGCGCGATCCAGACGGCCCGCGAGCACGCCAAGCCGGTCATCGTGGCGACGCAGATGCTCGACTCCATGATCAGTGCGTCGCGGCCGACCCGGGCGGAGGCGAGCGACGTCGCGAACGCCGTGCTCGACGGCGCCGACGCGGTCATGCTCAGCGGCGAGACGAGCATCGGGGCGCACGCGGTGCGCGCGGTCGCGACGATGTCGAGCATCGTGCGGGTGGCGGAGGAGGAGCTCGGCAAGGTGCCGCCGGTCGTGTGCGAGCCGTCGACGGTGGGTGGCGCGATCGCGAGGGCGGCCGCGTCGGTCGGCCGCACGGTGGGGGCGAGGGCGCTCGTCGCGTTCACGCAGAGCGGCGACACGGCCCGGCGGCTGGCCGAGCACCGCTCGCCGATCCCGCTGCTGGCCTTCACGCCGGTGCCCGAGGTCCGCAGCCAGCTGGCGCTGGTCTGGGGGGTGGAGACCTTCCTCGTCCCCACCGTCACGCACACCGACGAGATGGTGCGGCAGGTGGAGCGCGCGATGCTCGAGCTGGGGCGGATGCAGGCCGGGGACCTCGTCACCATCGTCGCCGGCAGCCCGCCCTCGACCAGCGGCTCGACCAACGCGATGCGCGTGCACCGCCTGGGCGGGTGGCTGCCCGACGCGCAGGCGCTGTCGCCGCGCGAGGGCGACCGCAACGGCGGTTGGGGCCGCGGCTGAACGCCCGTCCTCAGCTCCAGGTCGTGTCCGACAGGTCGAGGAAGGCGTGCACCGGGGGCGGGCCGTTCAGCGCCGCGCTCAGCAGTGCGACCATCTGTTCCTCGGTCATGAGCGGCGGCGTCGGCGGCCGCATCTGCTCGCGCTGCAGGCTCACGGGCAGCGGCGGCGGCTGCTCACCGGACGGCGCGCCCGCGCCGGGGTCGCCCCCGCCGGCGTCGACCGCCGGTGCTGGCGGGACGGGCTCGGCCACGGG
>JALYMN010000519.1 GCA_030773675.1 Actinomycetota bacterium | reverse complement strand
GCCAGCACCCGCTCCGGCGCCTCCGCGGCGAGGCGCAGCGCGGTTGTCGCGCCCCAGCTGTGCCCGACGACGAGGGCGCGGGAGACCCCGAGCGCGTCGAGGGCGGTCAGCGCGTCGCGGACGACGGCGGCGCCGTCGTACGGCCCGTCGGGCCGCTCGCTGTCGCCGTGCCCCCGCTGGTCGAGCGCGAGCACGGACAGGCCGCCCAGCTCGGGCACGACGAGGTCCCAGAAGCGGCGCGTCGAGGCCAGCCCGTGCAGGAGCAGGACGGGCAGCCCGCGGCCCGGCCAGCGGGTCGCGCGCAGCCGGACGCCCGTGCCGGGCAGGTCGACGTCCAGGCCCCCGGCGACGGGCGGGCGCTGGACGAGGGCGGTCACGGGTCTCCGTCCGGCGAGATGGGCACGCAGGGTCTGGTCGCGGCAACCTACCGTCGCGCCCCTCCGCGCCGGGCGCGGCGCGGCGCCGGTGCCGGGGTCGGCGTGCACCCCGCCCGTAGACTCTCGTCGTGTCGAACGCGCCCTCGAACCTGCTCACCGCGCTCCGGGAGCGCGTGGTCGTCGCCGACGGCGCGATGGGCACGATGCTGCAGGCCTCCGAGCTCGACGTCGAGCGCGACTTCGAGGGCCACGAGGGCTGCAACGAGGTCCTCAACGTGACCCGGCCGGACGTCGTCCGCCGCGTGCACGACGCCTACTTCGCCGCCGGCGCGGACTGCGTCGAGACCAACACCTTCGGGTCCAACTGGGCGGCGCTGGCGGAGTACGGCATCGCCGACCGCATCCGCGAAACGGCGTACGCCGGCGCGCGCATCGCCCGCGAGTCCGCCGACGCGCACAGCACGCCCGAGCGGCCCCGCTGGGTCATCGGCTCGGTGGGTCCCGGCACCAAACTGCCCACGCTCGGGCACGCGCCGTACGCCCTGCTGCGCGACGCCTACCAGGAGCAGTGCGAGGCGATGATCGAGGGCGGCGCAGACGCCGTTCTCGTCGAGACCAGCCAGGACCTCCTGCAGACCAAGGCCGCCGTCGTCGGCGCGAAGCGCGCGATGGCCGCCACCGGTCGGCGGGTCGCGCTCATCGCCCAGGTCACCGTCGAGCTGCAGGGCACGATGCTGCTCGGCTCGGAGATCGGCGCCGCGCTCACCGCGCTCGAGCCGCTCGGCATCGACGTGATCGGCATGAACTGCGCCACCGGGCCGGCCGAGATGGGCGAGCACCTGCGGTACCTGTCGCAGCACGCCACGGTGCCGCTGTCGGTCATGCCGAACGCCGGCCTGCCCGTGCTCGGCCCGGACGGCGCCGTCTACCCGCTGCAGCCCCAGGAGCTCGCCGACGCGCTCGAGGGCTTCGTCGCCGAGCACGGGGTCGGCCTGGTCGGCGGCTGCTGCGGCACGACGCCGGAGCACATCACCGCGGTGGTCGAGCGGGTCCGCGGCCGCGCGGTGCCCGAGCGCACCCCGCAGGTCGAGCCGTCCGCCGCCTCGCTCTACGCAGCGGTGCCCTTCGTGCCGGACGCAGGGGTGCTGCTCGTCGGCGAGCGCACCAACACCAACGGGTCCAAGGCCTTCCGCGAGGCGATGCTCGCCGGCGACTGGGAGAAGGTCGTCGACATCGCCCGCGAGGCGGTGCGCGAAGGCGCCAGCATGATCGACGTGTGCGTCGACTACGTCGGCCGCGACGGGGCCGTCGACATGCGCGACGCGGCGAGCCGGCTGGCCACCGCCTCCACCCTGCCGATCATGCTGGACAGCACCGAGCCGCCGGTCATCGAGGCCGGGCTGGAGTGCCTGGGCGGGCGCGCCGTCATCAACTCGGTCAACTTCGAGGACGGCGACGGCCCGGACAGCCGGTTCCGCCGGGTCATGCCGGTCGTGCGGGAGCACGGCGCCGCGGTCGTCGCGCTGACCATCGACGAGGAGGGCCAGGCGCGCACCGTCGAGCACAAGGTGGCCGTCGCCGAGCGGCTGATCGACGTCCTCACGCGCGAGTACGGCCTGCGCGAGGCCGACATCCTCATCGACTGCCTGACCTTCACGCTCGGGACGGGCCAGGAGGAGTCGCGCCGGGACGGCATCGCCACGATCGAGGCGATCCGCGAGCTCAAGCGGCGCCACCCCGACGTCGGCACGACCCTCGGGCTGTCCAACATCTCCTTCGGCCTCAAGCCCGCGGCCCGCGTGGTGCTCAACTCGGTCTTCCTCGCCGAGTGCCAGGACGCCGGGCTGACCAGCGCGATCGTGCACGCCAGCAAGATCCTGCCGATCAACCGGATCCCGGAGCAGCAGCGGCAGGTCGCGCTCGACCTGGTCTACGACCGCCGCCGCGAGGGCTACGACCCGCTGACGGCGTTCCTCAAGCTGTTCGAGGGCGTGGAGGCGGCGTCCGGCGGGCTGTCGCGGGCCGAGGCGCTGATGCAGCTGCCGCTCGACGAGCGGCTGCAGCGGCGCATCGTCGACGGCGAGAAGAACGGCCTCGAGGCCGACCTCGACGAGGCGATGGCGCAGGGGCAGAAGCCGCTCGCGATCGTCAACGACACGCTGCTCGCCGGGATGAAGACCGTCGGCGAGCTGTTCGGCTCGGGCCAGATGCAGCTGCCGTTCGTGCTGCAGAGCGCCGAGGTGATGAAGACCGCGGTCGCCCATCTCGAGCCGCACATGGAGAAGGTCGAGGGCGACTCCGGCAAGGGCCGGATCGTGCTCGCCACGGTCAAGGGCGACGTCCACGACATCGGCAAGAACCTCGTCGACATCATCCTGTCGAACAACGGCTACGACGTGGTGAACCTCGGCATCAAGCAGCCGGTCACCGCGATCCTCGACGCCGCGCACGAGAGCAGGGCCGACGTGATCGGCATGAGCGGCCTGCTCGTCAAGTCGACGGTGGTGATGAAGGAGAACCTGGTCGAGATGAACGCGCGGGGGATCGCGAGGGAGTTCCCCGTGCTGCTCGGCGGCGCCGCGCTCACCCGCGCGTACGTCGAGAACGACCTGGCCGAGGTGTTCGAGGGCGACGTCCGCTACGCGCGGGACGCCTTCGAGGGGCTGCACCTGATGGACGAGCTCATGGCGGTCAAGCGCGGTGAGGTCACGCCCGAGCAGTCCGCGGAGAAGGCGGCGAAGGAGGCCGAGCGCAAGGCCCGGCACGCCCGGTCGCGGCAGATCGCGGCGGCGCGGACCCTCGAGCGCGAGCCCCTGGCCGCCGGCCGCTCGGACGTCGCCACCGACAACGCGGTGCCGACGCCGCCGTACTGGGGGAGCCGGATCACCAAGGGCATCCCGCTCGCCGAGTACGCCTCCTGGCTGGACGAGCGGGCGCTGTTCCTCGGTCAGTGGGGGCTGCGCGGCGCGCGAGGCGGCCCATCCGGTGTGAGCGGCCCGTCGTACGAGGAGCTCGTCGAGACCGAGGGGCGCCCGCGGCTGCGCGCGCTGCTGTCGCGGGTGCAGTCCGAGGGGATCATGCAGGCCGCGGTGATCTCCGGCTACTACCCGGCGGTGTCGAAGGACGAGGACCTGATCGTGCTCGACCCCAACTCGGGCGACGAGCGCTGTCGGTTCACCTTCCCCCGCCAGCAGCGCGACCGGCGGCTGTGCCTCGCCGACTTCTTCCGCTCGCAGGAGTCGGGGGAGACCGACGTCATCGCCTTTCAGGTCGTGACGATGGGCCGGCGCGTCTCGGACGTCGCGAACGAGCTGTTCGCGCGCCACGCCTACCGGGACTACCTCGAGCTGCACGGGCTGTCGGTGCAGCTCACCGAGGCGCTGGCGGAGCACTGGCACAGCCGGGTGCGCGCCGAGCTCGGCTTCCCCGACGACCCGGGCACGGACCTGCAGGCCAAGCTGTCCAAGCAGGCCTACCGCGGCTCCCGGTACTCCTTCGGCTACCCCGCCTGCCCCGACCTCGAGGGGCAGGTCGCGCTGCAGGACCTGCTGCAGTGGCAGCGGATCGGCGTCGAGCTGTCGGAGGAGCACCAGCTCACGCCCGAGCAGAGCACCAGCGCGATCGTCGTCCACCACCCGGAGGCGAAGTACTTCGCGGCTCGGTGAACGGTCAGGGCGCCGCGTCCCCTGGCCGCAGCGGGCCGTCCGAGCCCGCCGCGTAGTCCTGCAGCGGGACATCGCCGTTGCGCCAGCCCGCCCGGACCGCGTCGGTGATCCGCCAGCACTGCTCGGCCTCGTCGTCGCGCACCGTGAAGGTGGGGTCGCCGCGCAGCACGTCGAGCACCATGCGGGCGGACGCCGGCAGCGGCTGCCGCGGCCGGGCCACCTCCAGCTGCGCCGGCTCCACGGCGGGCAGCCCGTCCGGGCCGGCGACGGGCAGCGACAGGGCGACCCGGTCCGGCGCCATCTCGAACCGCAGCAGCGACGGACCCGCCGCCAGCAGAGCGCCGGCCACCGGCCGCAGACGCACCTCGACGTGCTTGCGGGCCCGACCGAGCGCCTTGCCGGCGCGCAGCACGAAGGGCACCCCCGCCCAGCGCGGGTCGTCCACCTCCAGCCGGGCGCAGGCCCAGGTCTCGGTCCCGCGACCGGGGTCGACGCCGTCCTCGTCCAGGTAGCCGCGCCGCGCCTCGCCGGCGACGACGCCGGCCGTGTACCGCCCCCGGGCGGTGCGTGTGCGGACCTGGTCGGCCGTCAGGCCGGGCACCCGGCGCAGCGCCGCGGCTTTCGCGTCGCGCAGCGCCCGCTCCTCGAGCCGGGCCGGCGGGTGCATCGCGACGAGCGCCAGCAGCTGGAGCAGGTGGCTCTGCACCATGTCGCGCAGCGCTCCGGTGCGGTCGTAGAAGTCCGCCCGTCCGCTGACCCCGGCCGTCTCCTCCCAGACGACGTCCACCCGCTCCACGCCGTCGCGGTCCCACACCCGGGCCAGCAGCGGGTCCGCGAGGCGCGCGGCGAGCAGGTCCTGCACCGTCTGGTGGTGCAGGAAGTGGTCCACCCGGAAGACGTCGCGCTCCGGGACGGCGGCGTGCAGCGTCCGGTCGAGCTCCCGGGCGGAGGCGGCATCCTCGCCGAAGGGCTTCTCCAGCACCACGCGACTGCCCGCGGCGAGACCGGCTGCGCGCAGGGCGCGCACCGCCGGCGGGTAGACGGCGGCCGGGAGGGCGAGGTAGGCCACGACC
>JALYMN010000518.1 GCA_030773675.1 Actinomycetota bacterium | reverse complement strand
GGCCCGGCGAGGCCGACAAAATGTCGTGCGTCGCCGAGGGCTTCGGCGCCGACGTCGAGACGCTCGTCGGCGCGACGACCCTCGGCGCACTGCTCGGCGTCCTGCGCCGCAGCGCGCTCATGCTCGGCAACGACAGCGGCCCGCGACACCTCGCCGGCGCGGTCGACACCTCGACCGCGGCCGCGTTCACCTACGCCAACCTCGCCGACGTCGCTCCGCTGTCGCGCACCTGGCACCGGGTCGCGGTGTCGTGGCACGGCGGCTGTGCGGTGTGCGGGCGGCGGGTGCTCGAGGGCTGGTGCGGGCACGGCGCCAGCGCGACGGGCGACGGCCCGGGAGAGCGGCTCAGCGCGATGGCGCACGAGCTGTGGGACCAGGTGCTGGCCGCCGGTCGGGCGTCCCGCGATGTCGAGGTGCCCGCCGAGGTGGGGGCGGCCTGAGAGGGGTAGAGGCGGGCCGACTGACCCCCCTCCCGCTGCCCCCGGAGACTCCGCTGCCTCCCGCCCGCTCCCTGCTCCAGAAGACCGCCCGCGACGCCTTCGGGTGGAGCGAGCTGCGCCCCGGCCAGCTCGAGGCCATGGAGGCGGTGATGTCCGGCGCGGACACCCTCGTGGTCATGCCGACCGGCTCCGGCAAGAGCGCCGTCTACCAGGTGCCCGCGCTGCTGCTCGACGGCCCGACCGTCGTGGTGAGCCCGCTCATCGCGCTGCAGCGCGACCAGGTCACCCGGCTGTCCGCGAACGAGGACGCCGGCGGCGCGGTCGCGGCCAACAGCAGCCTGTCGGCGTCCGAGCGCGAGGAGGCCTTCGAGCGGCTGCAGCACGGCGACGTCGAGTTCTTCTTCCTCGCTCCGGAGCAGCTCAGCAAGCCGGAGGTGCTCGACGCGGTCGCGGAGGCGCGGCCGTCGCTGTTCGTCGTCGACGAGGCGCACTGCGTCTCGTCGTGGGGGCACGACTTCCGCCCCGACTACCTCCAGCTCGGTACGGTCATCGAACGGCTCGGGCACCCCACCGTGCTGGCGCTCACCGCGACCGCGGCCCCGCCGGTGCGCGAGGAGATCCTCGAGCGGCTGCACCTGCGCGACGCCGTCCAGGTGGTGCGCGGCTTCGACCGGCCCAACCTGCGCCTGTCGGTCGAGACGTTCCGCGACGACGACCAGAAGCGCGAGGCCGTCGTGATGCGCGCGCTGTCCGAGGCCAAGCCGGGCATCGTCTACACGGCCACGCGCAAGAGCACTGAGCGGCTCGCCGAGGCGATGGCCGAGTTCGGCATCAACGCCCGCTCCTACCACGCGGGCATGAAGGCGGCCGACCGGGAGAGCGTCCAGCAGTGCTTCATGCAGGGCGAGGTCGACGTCGTGGTCGCAACGACCGCCTTCGGCATGGGCATCGACAAGGCCGACGTCCGCTTCGTGCTGCACGCCGAGATCGCCGACTCGCTCGACAGCTACTACCAGGAGGTCGGGCGGGCGGGGCGCGACGGTGAGCCGGCCGAGGCCGTGCTGTTCTACCGGCAGGAGGACCTCGGGCTGCGCAAGTTCTTCACCGCCGGCAGTCCGGACGAGACGGCGCTGCGCAAGGTCGCCACGCTGGTGCAGCACGCCGACGAGCCGGTCGAGCCGCGCGAGCTGGCCGACGAGATGGACCTCACCGCCACCCGGCTGACCGGTCTGGTGAACCTGCTCGAGCAGGCCGGTGCGGTCGAGGTGCAGGCCGACGGCACCTTCGACAGGCCCGACGACGACCTGACGCCCAAGCAGGCCGCGAAGGCCGCCGTCGAGGTCGCCGAGTCGCACAAGAAGGTCGAGCAGTCCCGCCTGACGATGATGCAGGGGTACGCCGAGACGCAGGGCTGCCGCCGGCAGTACCTGCTCGCCTACTTCGGCGAGCAGCTCGACGAGCCGTGCGGCAACTGCGACACCTGTGAGGACGGCACCGCGGAGGAGCAGCCGGACGCGGCCGAGTCGCCGTTCGCGCTGCAATCGCGGGTGAACCACGCGGCGTGGGGCAGCGGGGTCGTCATGAGGTACGAGGGCGACCGGATCGTGGTGCTGTTCGACGAGGTGGGCTACAAGACGCTGCTGCTGGAGGCGGTCGCGGCGCGCGGCCTGCTGGAACCGGCGTGATGTGGTCGCGGCCGGGTCCGAAGCCGCCGGGCCCGAGGCCGGCGTGACCGAGGTCGACGTCGTCGTCGTGGGCGGCGGCGCGGCGGGGCTCGCGGCGGCGTCCTGGCTGGGGCGCTACCGCAGGTCGGTGGTGGTCCTCGACTCCCAGGAGTACCGCGCGGGCGCGGTCGAGCGCTCGCACGGCTACCTCGGACGCGACCCGCAGAGGCCGCTCGACCTTGTCGCCAGCGGTCGCGAGGAAGTGCTCGCCTACCCCACCGCGGAGGTCCGGCTGGGGCACACCGTCGAGCGCATCACCCGCCTGCCCGACGGCCGCTTCGACGTGGACGGCGACCTGCTCGCCCACCGGGTCGTGCTCGCCTGCGGGGTGGAGGACGCGCTGCCGGCCGTCGACGGTTTCTCCGAGCACTACGGCGCCTCGGTCTTCCACTGCGCCGCCTGCGACGGCTACGAGGCGCGCGACCGCGACGTCGTCGCGCTCGGCTGGGACCGGGCGCTCGTGGGCTTCTCGGCCACGCTGCTCAACTGGGCCCGCTCTGTCACGGTCGTCACCAACGGTGTCCGCTTCCAGGGCGACGAGGCGTGCCGGGCGGCCCTGGCCGACAACGAGGTGCCTCTCGTCGAGCAGGACGCGCGGCGCTTCGTCGGCGGCCGTGGAGCGCTCGAGGGCGTCGAGCTGCAGGACGGCCGCCTGCTGCCGGCGTCCATCGTCCTCTTCTCGGTCGCCCACCGGCCGCGCACCGGGCTCGCCGTCCAGCTGGGCTGCGAGATCGACGACGAGGGCTACGTCGTCGTCGACGACGAGGGCCGCACGACCTGCCCGGGCGTGTACGCCGCCGGCGACCTGGTGCCCGGGCTGCAGCTGGTGCAGGTCGCGGCGGCGACGGGTGTCCTCGCGGGGGTGGGCGCTGCGCAGTCCTTCTTCGGCACGGCGGGCGCCCCGACCTCGCCCCGCCCGGCGCCCGAGCCGACAGTGCCGGGCCGGGACGGCTGAGAGCGGCCGTCCCGGCAGGAGCGGCGC
>JALYMN010000517.1 GCA_030773675.1 Actinomycetota bacterium | reverse complement strand
GTCCCGCCGTCCCCCGCGCCGCTGCCGGCGGGCGCGACCCCCTTGGAGACCTCGTGATCCGCACCCACGACGCCGGCACGCTGCGCGCGGAGCAGGCCGGCGCCTCCGCGACCCTCGCCGGCTGGGTCGCCCGCCGGCGCGACCACGGCGGCGTCGCCTTCCTCGACCTGCGCGACCGCAGCGGCGTCGTCCAGGTGGTCGTGCGGGAGAGCGAGATCGCCCACGACCTGCGCAACGAGTTCTGCGTACGCGTCGACGGCGAGGTCAGGCTGCGCCCCGAGGGCAACCGCAACCCCGCGCTCGCCACCGGTGACGTCGAGGTGGCGGCGTCCGCCGTCGAGGTGCTGTCGGAGGCGGCTCCGCTGCCGTTCCCGATTGACGAGCACGTCGACGTGGGGGAGGAGGTGCGGCTGCGCCACCGCTACCTCGACCTGCGCCGCAGCGGCCCCGCCCGCGCGCTGGCGCTGCGCAGCGAGGTCAACCGGGCCGCGCGCGAGGTGCTGCACGCCGAGGGGTTCCTCGAGGTGGAGACCCCGACGCTGACCCGCTCCACCCCGGAGGGCGCCCGCGACTTCCTCGTGCCGGTGCGGCTTCAGCCGGGCAGGTGGTACGCCCTGCCGCAGTCGCCGCAGCTGTTCAAGCAGCTGCTCATGGTCGGCGGGCTCGAGCGGTACTTCCAGATCGCCCGCTGCTACCGCGACGAGGACTTCCGCGCCGACCGGCAGCCGGAGTTCACCCAGCTCGACGTCGAGATGAGCTTCGTCGACCAGGACGACGTCATCGGTGTCGGCGAGAAGGTCGTCGCCGCGCTGTGGGCGCTGATCGGCGTCGAGGTGCCGCTGCCGATCCCGCGCCTGACCTACGCCGAGTCGATGCGCCGGTACGGCAACGACAAGCCCGACCTGCGCTTCGGCCAGGAGCTCGTGGAGTGCGCGGAGTACTTCCGCGAGACGCCGTTCCGCGTCTTCCAGGCCCCTTACGTCGGCGCGGTGGTCATGCCGGGCGGCGCGTCGCAGCCGCGCAAGACGCTCGACGGCTGGCAGGAGTTCGCCAAGCAGCGCGGGCACCGCGGGCTGGCGTACGTGCTGTTCGCCGAGGACGGCACGCTCGGCGGCCCGGTGGCGAAGAACTTGTCGGACGCCGAGCGGGCGGGGCTCGCGGCGCACCTCGGCGCCTCGCCGGGCGACTGCGCGTTCTTCGCCGCGGGAGAGCCGGGGCCGGCGCGCTCGCTGCTGGCCGCCGTCCGGCTCGAGGTGGGGCGGCGCTGCGGGCTGGTCGACGACAGCGCCTGGGAGTTCGTCTGGGTCGTCGACGCGCCGCTGTTCGAGCCGGCGGGCGACGCGACCGCGGCCGGCGACGTGGCGGTCGGCGCCGGTGCCTGGACGGCGGTGCACCACGCCTTCACCTCGCCCAAGCCGGAGTGGGTGGACCGCTTCGAGGAGGACCCCGGCGCCGCGCTCGCCTACGCCTACGACATCGTCTGCAACGGCAACGAGATCGGCGGCGGCAGCATCCGCATCCACCGCAGGGACGTGCAGCAGCGCGTCTTCGACCTCATGGGCATCGGCGCGCAGGAGGCGCAGGAGAAGTTCGGCTTCCTGCTCGACGCGTTCTCCTACGGGCCGCCGCCGCACGGCGGGATCGCCTTCGGGTGGGACCGGGTCGTCATGCTGCTCGCCGGGGCCGACTCGCTGCGCGACGTCATCGCGTTCCCGAAGACGGGCGCCGGCTTCGACCCGCTCACCGGCGCGCCCACCCCGATCACCGAGCAGCAGCGCAAGGAGGCGGGCGTCGACGCGGTCGCCGAGTGAGCGGACCCGCGGCCGCGGCTCGAGTGGCGAGGGTGCGCCCCCCCGGACGGCGCTCCCGCGGGGCGCAACCCTCCACCCGTCGGCGGCCGCGGCCAGGGCGACGCGCGGCTACCAGCGGCTGCGCACCAGCAGGGCGCCGCTGGTGAAGCGGTGCTCGTCGCGCCACCCGAGCCCGTCGTACAGCGCCCGGCCGGCGGTGTTGTCGGCGTACATGCCGAGCGTGACGAGGTCGGCGCCGCCGTCGAACAGCCGGCGGGTGAGCCCAGCGGTGACCGCCGTCCCGAGCCTCCGGCCGCGCGCGGCGGGGTGCACCGCGATCGACGACAGGTGCCCGACCCCCGTCGCGCCGCTCGTGTCGGCGGCAACCGCCAGCAGCCCGCCGGTGGCGCGGTCCCGGACGCCCACCCAGCCG
>JALYMN010000516.1 GCA_030773675.1 Actinomycetota bacterium | reverse complement strand
GCCGCGGCCCGCTTCACCGGCCGGGCGGTGGCCGGCGTGCGGGTGCGGCGCTTGCGCGCGGGCGCCTCGTCACCAGCCAGCGCGACGGCGCCGGCCTCGGACAGGCGGCGCAGCACGTCACCCGCCTCCGTCGGCCCGATGCCGGCCTGCTCGAAGGTGGTGCGCAGCTGCTCGAGAGTGAGCGCACCCTCGGTCTGGGCACGCTCGACCAACGCCTCGAGAACGTCGGCGGGGCGGGCGGCGGTGGTCAAGGCTGACTCCTGGTCTCCGTACGGCGGATGTGCGAGGGGCCGGGCACCGGCGCGCGACGGCGCGGGGGCGACCGTCGGAGACGGCGTTGTCCCGGCTGGCAGGAGGCTGGTGCCCTCCGCGGTCTGAGCAACGCCCCACCGAGCCCGGCTGTTCCGCACCGTCCTCGGAGTCGGGTGCTTCGCAACGGCGCGTGACGAGCCGATTATGCCCAGTGACCGGACTGGTCCGGACCTGCCTGCGACGACAGAGTCTCATGCCCGGGTGGTCGAGTCGACCCCCTTGTGGCCCGTCCGGGCCATCCGTGGCGGACGCCACATGCTCCTGACGGTCCACTCCGGCAGGCCGGCCCGTCAGTCCCAGCCCAGCTCGTGCAGCCGGTCGTCGTCGATGCCGACGTGGTGGGCGAACTCGTGGACGACGGTCACCTGGACCTCCTCCACCAGGTGGTCGAGGTCCTCGGCCATGAGGCAGAGGGGGATCCGGTACAGGCTGATCCGGTCCGGCAGCGCCCCGCTGTAGTGCACGTCGCGCTCGGTCAGCGCCACGCCCTCGTAGAGGCCGAGCAGGTCCGGGTCGTCCTCGTTCTCGTCCTCCACGACGACCGCGACGTTGCTGAAGTGCGCCGTCATCGCAGGCGGGAGGCCGTCGAGGGCCTCGCGCACGAGGGCCTCGAACTCCGCCGGGGCGATGGGCTGCACGGCGCCGACCGTACGACGAGCCGGGCGGGCGTCGACGCCGGCCGGCTACCGACTCAATCGAGGTAGTCGCGCAGCTTCTGCGACCGGGACGGGTGGCGCAGCTTCGACAGCGTCTTGCTCTCGATCTGCCGGATGCGCTCGCGGGTGAGCCCGAACTCCCGGCCGATCTCGTCCAGCGTGCGGGGCTGCCCGTCGACGAGGCCGAAACGCATCTTCACGACCGCGGCCTCGCGGTCGGTGAGCGTGCGCAGCACCTCGTTGAGCTGCTCCTGCATCAGCCCGTAGGACACGACCTCGGCGGCGACCGGGGCGTCGGCGTCCTCGATGAAGTCGCCGAGGCTCGAGTCCTGGTCGTCGCCGATCGTCGTCTCGAGGCTGACCGGCTCCCGCGCGTAACCCTGGATCTCGACGACCTTCTCCGGAGTCATGTCGAGCTCCTTGGCGAGCTCCTCCGGGGTGGGCTCGCGACCGAGCTCCTGGAGCATCTCGCGCTGCACCCGGGTGAGCTTGTTGATCTGCTCGACCATGTGCACCGGGATGCGGATGGTGCGCGCCTGGTCGGCCATGGCGCGCGTGATGGCCTGCCGGATCCACCACGTCGCGTACGTCGAGAACTTGTAGCCCTTGGTGTAGTCGAACTTCTCGACGGCGCGGATGAGGCCGAGGTTGCCCTCCTGGATTAGGTCCAGGAACAGCATGCCGCGGCCCAGGTAGCGCTTCGCGATGGAGACGACCAGGCGCAGGTTCGCCTCGAGCAGGTGCCGCTTGGCCCGGCCGCCGTCGTGCACCAGCCAGTCGAGGTCACGGCGCAGGGCCGCCGACAGCTTCGGAGCCTCGCCCTCCTCGGCCTGGCGGATCTTCTCCGCCGCGAACAGGCCGGCCTCGATGCGCTGGGCCAGCTCGACCTCCTGCTCGGCGGTGAGCAGCGGGACCTTGCCGATCTCCTTGAGGTACGCCCGGACGAGGTCGGTCGAGATGCCCACCTCGCCCTCGGCCGCGAGCGGCTTCGCCTCGTCCTCGTCCTCGTCCTCCGACACGGCCTTCGGCGCGTCGTCGTCCTCGTCGTCGTCCTCGTCGGTCACCGCGGTGGCGGCGGCGAGCGTCGGATCGGCCGCGGCCACCACGGCCTGGTCGACCACCGCCGTGGGGTCGACGTCGTCGTCCAGGGCGGCGGGGTCGACGTCCTCGAGCTCCTCGAGCGCCGGGTCCTCGGCGTCGGCGACGTCCGGGCCGTCGACGGCGTCAGCGGCGTCCACCGGGTCCGCGGCGCCGACGGTCCGGGGAGCGCCGTCGCCGTCGGCGACGACCTTGCTGCGGCCGGCCTTCGCGCGGGCCTTCGCGGGGGCCTTCGCCGCCGCCTTGCCAGGTGCCTTGCGCGCCTTCGGCGGCGCGGACGG
>JALYMN010000515.1 GCA_030773675.1 Actinomycetota bacterium | reverse complement strand
CCGCCGGCCGGCTCGTCGCCCGGAGGGCCAGTCAGGACGACGCCGAGCGACCCGCCCGCCGTCGGCTCGCCCTCGACCTCGACGAGGTCCTCGCCCTCGTACGCCGCGAGCACCCGCTGGACCACCTCCGGGCGCACGGCCTCGGCCGCGGCGGGCCGGGCGAGGACCTGGGCCAGCTGCCCGAGGGCCTGGTCGGCCGGCTCGCCCTGCGGCAGCCGCTCGCCGGGCAGCGCGACGCGGGCGACGAGGTCGGTGAGCAGCGCGACGCTCGCCGGCTCGAACAGCGCCGGACGCAGGCGCACCTGCAGGCCCACCGTGGCCCCGGCCTCGCGCAGCAGCGGCACCAGCTGCTCGGCCGGCGGCGCCGGGGCCTCGGGCGTGCTCACCAGCACCACGCGCTGGCCGGCGAGTCGGCCGTCGACGACGTCCGGCGCGAGCAGCCCGACCGCCTGCTCCTGCTGCGCGCCGAGCTGCTGCGCGTCGCGCAGGTCGCTCTCGAGCGCGCGCTTGTCCCGGGTCAGCCCGGCGACACGGTCCTCCAGGTCGTTCAGCACGGGGCCGTTCAGCGTGGTCGTGCCGACCACGATCCCCACCGCCAGGGCGAGGAAGACGGCGATGATGGAGACGAGGTGGTAGCGGAAGTCGACCACGGGTCAGCGAGGGTCCGGCGGGGGCGGCACGCTCCCGACGCTAGGTGATGCGCGCGGGCCCGCGGCCCGGTGACACGCGGCCGTGCGGGGCGCCTGCCGGGTCAGAACTGGCCGACGAAGTCGTCCAGCCCGACGAGCACGCGGCCGCCGACGTCGCGCACCTCGACGCTGAGCAGGCCCATGTCGGGGTCGTAGTCCAGCGCGACCTCGACGGCGCCCCCCTCGCCCAGTCCGCGCTCGACCGCCGGGAGCCAGGTGCGCGACAGCTGGCCCGGCAGCGACCACTGCTGCAGGGTGGCGGCGAGCCAGTCGGCCGTGCGGTCACGCAGGTCCGGCTCCCCGTGCAGGCGCAGGCTGCTGGTCGGCACGGGCGCGAGGATAGCCGTGCGCGACGGATCAGGTGCAGCGCGTCCCGTCGGCAGGTCCTGGCGCCGACCGGCCCGTCAGAACAGGCCGGAAAGCCGGAACACGAAGTCGGCCCACTCGTCGGCGAGCAGGTGCCCGTAGGTCCGGCCGGCGGAGGAGACCAGCACGGCCGCGGCCATGGTGACCAGCGTCGCGAGGACGAGCAGCAGCAGCGACGCGGTGGAGATCCGGCTGCGGTAGAGCCGGCTCACGCCCTTCGCGTCGACGAGCTTGCCCCCGACCCGCAGCCGGGTGAGGAACGTGCTCGCCATTCCGCCGCGGCCCTTGTCCAGGAACTCGACGAGCGTGGCGTGCGTGCCGACCGCGACGATGAGGCTCGCCCCCTTCTCGTCGGCGAGCAGCATCGCGACGTCCTCGCTCGTGCCGGCCGCCGGGAAGACGACGGCGCGCACCCCGAGGTCCTGCACCCGCTGCAGGCCGGGCGCCCGGCCGTCCGGATAGGCGTGCACCACGACCTCGGCGCCGCCGCGCAGCGCCGCGTCGGAGACGGAGTCCATGTCGCCGACGACGAGGTCGGGCGTGTAGCCGGCCTCGAGCAGCGCGTCCGCGCCGCCGTCCACGCCGATGAGGACCGGCCGGTACTCCCGGACGTAGGGCCGCAGCGCCGCGAGGTCCTCCTTGTAGTCGTAGCCCCGGACGACGATGAGCGCGTGCCGGCCCTCCAGCCGGGTGCGCACCGCGGGGACGCCGACCCCGTTGAGGAGCAGGTCCCGCTCCTTGAGCAGGTACTCCATCGTGTTCGCCGCGAAGTCCTCGAGCTGCGTCGCGAGCCCGGAGCGGGCCCGCGACATGGCCTCCTCGACCTGCTCGAGGGTCTGCCGGGTGCCGACCGCGACCGCGCGGTCGCCCAGGTAGAGCGTGTCGCCCTCCAGCCGGACCTCGTCGCCCTCGCGCACCTCGGCCATCACCTCGCGGCCGACCCCGTCGACCAGCGGCACCCCGGCGGCGAGCAGGATCTCGGGCCCGAGGTTCGGGTAGCGGCCGCTCGTGCTCGCGGAGGCGTTGACGACGGCGGCGACCCTGCACGACACCAGCGCGTCGGCGCTGACCCGGTCGATGTCGAGGTGGTCGATGACCGCCACGTCGCCAGGGCGCAGGCGTCTGGTGAGGTCCTTGGTGCGCCGGTCGAGCCGCGCCGGGCCGACGACCCCGAGCTGTCCCGGGCGGGGTCGCGGACGCCGGAGCGGGGCGAGCTTCACCGGTCGCAGTCTGCCACCGCGTGCGCCCTGGTGGCTGCTGGCGCGAGCGCGGCGCGTCACCGTGTCTGTGCCGCCGACCGGCGAGGACGAGGCGATGTGCGTCGCAGGCACGGCGGGTACACGGCGCTGACGGGGTGCTCCCCCGCGCGCTCGTCGTCGGGAGCGCGGCAGTCAGGGCGGCACGGCGTGCGGCGCAGCAGGGCGGTGTCGGCCGCGCCGGCGAACAGCAGGGCCAGTCCGCGTCAGCTCCTCGGCCGGGCCGCGCCAGACCACCGACCCGACGACGGAGTCCCAGGACGCCAGCTCCGCGAGCAGGGCCTGCCGCGCCTCGGGTGCGGGCCAGCAGCTCCCACACCCGCAGGGCTGCCTGTTCGCCGCAGCCGCAGCCGCGGCCGCGGTCGTAGGCGATGTTTGCCCACCGGCTCGCTGTCCAGACCGCGGGCCAGGCTGACGACGTCGTGCTCCACACGCGCCGCCCGCCCCATCCCTGCTCGTACTGCCGCAGTGACGCCTTGCCCAGAGGCCGTCCGGCCGGGTCGAACAGGCCGAGCGCGGCGTCCGGCGGCGGGCCTGTCGCTGCGGCGGTTCAGGCCGGGTCGGCCCGGAAGGCGAGCACGCCGAGCGCCCGCGCCTGCTCGACGTCGTCGGGTCCGAGCAGGCGCACGGTCACGAGGCGCGCCGGGTGCCTGGCCTGCTG